>CAYOKF010000026.1:0-13113 GCA_964404475.1 uncultured Dehalococcoidaceae bacterium
TCTGTTCTCCTCAGGATAATTGTGCTATCGCTCTTCTATTTTCTGACCGCCGCCGGCGTTCCAGAAGGTCAACAAACGCTTCCAGTCTGGTCAAAACTCCCGGTTTGGCCAGTTGTTCATCGCAGAGCATGGTCAGCACCGGAATATGTTCATGGGTGGAGGGCATGATATTCTGGGCGATTATCTCCGGCATGCAGGTAAAGGGAGCCAGGTGCACGATTCCGTCATATTCCCTGGCATGAAGCACCTTTTCCCCTACCGATTCCCAACCATCCCCGCCGACATCACGTTTCAGGTAAGGCATAGCCGCCCGGTGAATCCGGTCTTTTTCATTGATACCGAACGGATTCAGGAACCAGCTAAATTTAGTCCACTCGGAAATGTAGGTTGTCCGTTTTACTTCTGCCCCCAGCTTTCCCAGCTCAACCTCTATATCCAGGTTGGAAAACGGCTCCAGCACTACATAGAACTCCCCCGTAATCCCTACCACCAGAGGTCTGGCGTCAGTATTTTTATTAATGTGATAAAGTTGCTCGCTGTAATCAAGTTTTACTTTTTTTAAACCCGTGTAGTCTTCGGCATTGTCGATGGCATCAATAGCCCTGGCATAAAGCTGGTTGGCTGTTCCCGGTACCTGCTCTACCGGGCGCATCCTTTGCACCAGCCGCTCTATATCATCAAGTGTGTTGAGTTTGGCCATCCCGAAACGGAACGCTGAGATAATCTTAAACCAAGACGCGTTATTTGACAAGCGCTTAATTATTTGCAGAAAGCCGAAAAGCTTCTTCTCTGAGACACCAAGCGGGACCATCTCAATATCGTAACCCAGGTCATGGAGTACCTGCTCCTGTACCCTGGCATAGTAACCCAGGCGGCAGGTGCCGTAGCCGCCTACCATAATGATGGTATCGGCTCCCCTTTCCGCAGCTTCAATCATGTTGCCCAGGGTCAGCTTGAAGGGGATGCATAGTCCCTCTGGAGAATACTTGGCGCCCAGCGATAGGGTCCGTCTATTATTTAGTGGAGGCAATACGTAGTCAACGTTGAGCCTCTGTAGCAGGGCTTTAAGAGCGATATGAAGGTTTCCCATATGCGGGATACTTACACGCATACTTGTTTCTCAGTCCTCCTCCTTCTGCTTATCATGTCCAGGAAAGCTTCCAGCCTGGTGATGATGCCGGCTTCAGCGGTGTGCTCTTCCAGGGTGAGGCACATAAAGGGAGTGGACTGCAACCTGGCAGCCTGCCGGCGGACTACATCCATCATCAATGAATCCGGCCCACAGCCAAAGGCCATAATGCCAATAATACCGTTAACCTGGTTGTTCAAATAATAACCCCCGGCTCCCACCACTTCATGTTCATATGTCCAGTAGGCGCTACCCACCAGCCTGGCCGTATTTTCATCAAGTATTTCCGGCTTGACGATCTCTGGAGTCAATATATTGATATCATATTTTTGCAGCCTGGGGATAAGACGGTGGTTCACATGGTCGTCGTAAAGAATATAAGGGTGCCCGATCAGGGCGATGCTGGCTTGCGGAGGAGTTAGAATATCATTAAAAGTGCCTGTTTTTAACTCCTGGGTATCCGTAGATAGCTCGATTGCCTGTGGCGGCATGAGTGCCTGCCGGGACATTAGCTCATAGTAGTTCAGGTGAGCTTGCCAGGCAGCCTCAGCGGCTTTCCTGATTCTCACCGGATTCCAGGTGAAATGCCGGCCCAGTTGGAAGATAGCTCGATACAAGACACGTCTGGGCCGGTTAACGTCAATATCTATGTCCAGGATGGGAGGAGATTCCGGGATGACCGCTCGTGTCATATCGGGTAAGCCAAGGAATTTAGCACAGTTATATACTCTTCTTTTCACGCTGCGGATAGCCGGAATAAAGATAAAGTCACACTGGTTAACCAGAGAGAGAACATGGCCGAGGAAAATCTTCACCGGCAAACAGGTATCAGATACCACTCGTGATGAGCCAGCCGTGAGAATGGTCTGCGTGGTTGGCGGAGAAATGACCACTTCTGCGCCCAGTTCTTCAAAAAAGGTTCGCCACATGGGGTAATATTCATAATAAAGTAAAGCCCTGGGAATACCCACTCTGGTCATTTGCCTTGCTTGAATTCCTCCTTTACCCTGGTAACAGTCTCCGGACTGGCTAACAGGTCAACAACCGTCATCGCGATTGCCTTGGCTGCGTCCAGAAGCCCCTGCATGCCGGATTCTGAAGCTGCTGCCAGGGCAAAATCAGGTGAATGCCCCGGAGTACCTCTAGGAACCACCGCCACGAAGGGGTGAATGCTGGGGACCACCTGGCTGACATTGCCCATATCGGTGCTACCCAAAAATAGCTCTGGCTCGCTAAGCTTTACCCTGCGTCCCAGCGCTTGCATATTCTGCCGGTATAACCGCGCCAGAGACATATTATTGCGCATGGCAGCATAACGGAATTCCGCCCACTGATATTCCAGCCTGGCACCGGTTGCCGTGGCGGCGCCCTGGAAACAGTTTACCACCTTTTCCTCTAACTCAGCGAGGTAAAGGTAGTCTTCAGCGCGGACAATAAACTGAGCGGCGCTGTGTGCTGGCACCACGTTAGCCGCTCGACCTCCATCAGTAATAACGCCGTGGATACGGGCTTTGTCTTTGATGTGCTGCCTCAGTGAGTTGATAGCATTATATGACTGTATCAGGGCTTCCAGGGCGTTAATCCCCTTCTCCGGCTCAGCCGCAGCGTGGCATTCCTGTCCAAAAAATTCAACGTCCAGAGTATGACAGGCAAGCGTCTGTATAGTAGCCACATCCGCGGCACCGGGATGCGTTATCATGGCGATATCCAGATTATCAAAGGCACCCTTATCTGCCATTATGGTTTTGCCGCCGTAGTATTCCTCAGCAGGCGTTCCGATAACATGCAGGCTGCCACCGTATTCATCTATGGCGCTTTTGACGGCTACTCCGGCGCCAACAGCGCTGGTGGCTATCAGGTTATGCCCGCAGGCGTGACCTAATTCCGGCAGGGCATCATATTCCGCGAGAATGGCGATAGCCGGGGCTCCCTGTCCGTAGCTGGCCTGGAAAGCGGTGGGCAGTTCACAAACGCCGCATTCAACTGAGAAACCGTTATTGGCCAGATAGTCGGCCAGCCAGCCGGCAGATTTAAACTCCTGAAAACCTAATTCAGGATTGGAATGTATCTTCAGGCTGAGCTCTCTTAGTTGCTGGCTTTGGTCATCTATCCTGCTTACTGCCAAGGCCTTGAATCCGGCTGAGTCCAAGATTTTCTCCTGTTGTGATGGTTGCTTTTTTATACCGCGATATACCTATTATAGCCCACTAAAGGATTGATTTCTAGGCGGTTCTGCCAATGCCTGTCTCCAGAAATTTGGCATTACTTAGTCTTGCAACATGGTCCTTACTATGTTATACTTCTCTTAGTAAGAATAGTTGATTGATAAAGTGGGTTTCATCCCCACTTTTTTAATTAAACGGTGAAAAAGTAACTGGGGGTTTAGACTGCGATGAAGAGCGATTTTTTGCTCGCTATCACTCAGCTATCGGCTGAGAAGAACCTGCCTAAGGAGGTAGTTATCGCAGCAATAGAAGCAGCACTGGTATCTGCCTATAGAAAAGATAACTTTGCGCCTAATCAGAATATTGCGGTGAAGATTAATCCTAACAGCGGCAAGGTGGAGGTTTGGGCAGAGAAAGAGGTGGTCGAAAAGCCGTCTGATAGGCGCCAGGAGATATCTCTGGATGACGCACAAAAGCTTAGTCCGGGTGTGAACATCGGCGACCTGACTATGGTGGAAGATACTCCGCATGATGCCGGACGTATCGCAGCCCAGACAGCAAAGCAGGTTATCCTGCAGCGGCTTCATGAAGCTGAGCATAGTGCTATATTCGAGGAATACATCAACCGGGAAGGAGAGGTGGTTACTGGCCTGGTGCAGCGTATTGAGGCAGGGCAGATAATCGTTGATCTGGGCAGAGCCGAGTCAATTTTGCCGGTATCGGAGCAGGTGCGCACTGAGCGTTACAGGGTGGGACAGAGGCTCAAGGTTCTTGTTTTTCAAGTAATAAGGACAGGCAAGGGGCCGCGTGTGGTTGTATCGCGCTCTCATCCGGATTTTCTACGCCGGCTGTTTGAGCTGGAGGTCCCTGAAATTTCCAGCGGAGTAGTGGAAATAAAGGCGATTGCCCGTGAAGCTGGCTATCGGAGTAAGGTAGCCGTAACGACATCCCAGGAAGGTATTGACCCGGTTGGTTGCTGTGTGGGATTGCGCGGTATCAGGATACAGAATGTAGTTAGTGAACTAAATGGTGAGAAGATAGATGTGGTTATGTGGAACCCGGATACAGCAACCTTTATTGCTAATGCCCTAAGCCCGGCCCAGATAATATCTGTTGGGTTGAAAAAAGAGGAAGAAGAAGAGGGAGTGGAAGGAGAAGGGGTGGCCGAGGTAGTAGTTCCCGATAAACAACTGTCTCTGGCCATTGGTAGGGAAGGGCAGAACGCTAGACTTGCGGCCAAGCTCAGTGGTTGGCGTATTGATATTAAGAGTGCTTCAGCGGCTGAGGCCGAGAAACTTACTATAGAAGAGCCGGTAGCTGAAGAGGCTCCGTTGGTAGAAGAAGCAATACTAGAAGAAGAGGTGGCGGTTAGTGAAGAACCCGTGGAAGTAGAGGCGGTGGTTGAAGAATTAACAGAACTTGAGGAAGCAGTGGAGGAAGAGGCGGAGCCGGAACTTGCTACTAGTGGGGAGCTTGTTTCCCCAGAGGCTTTCTTCTCACCCCAGGTTGAAGAAGAAAAAGTTACATTGCGCTTTGCCGAGGATATTATGCCGGCGAGACCGGTAAAGGCGGCGACTAAATCAACAAAGTCGAAGAAGAAAAAGAGGAGCGTTACCGGTAAGGAAAGCGCTGAAGATGGTATAAAGCTGAAGAAAGCGCGCCGTGGCGTAGCAGTTGAGGAGGAGGAAGAAGACTATTTCTAAGTCGCAAAAGGAGGGACTAAGAAAGCGTATCGAGCAGCGGACCTGTGTGGCTTGTGGCAAGGTCAGGTCCAAGCGCGAGTTGATTCGCCTGGTGCATACCGCAGAGGGGAGCATTGAGATTGACACTAACGGGAAAAAGGCGGGGAGGGGGGCCTATCTATGCCCTGAGATAACCTGCTGGCAGAGAGGGCTGAAGGGTGACCGGCTGGAGCATGTGTTGCGCAGTACGCTTTCTCAGGATAACCGTGAACAACTTACCTGGCAGGCTGAAGAGCTGATAAAAGGAAATGATTAATGGCAAAGGTAAGTAAGCCAGAAGATTTAGCAGAAACGGCGCCGGAAAAGAAGGTCAGCAAACCTTCATCAGCGAAGGTGCCCCAGATTGAACTGCCACAGTCGGTGACGGTGAGGCAGCTGGCTGATGTCCTGCAAATTGATGCCATACAGGTCATCAAGCAGTTGATGAGAAGCGGTATCATGGCCACTATTACTCAGGTGATTGACTATGAAGTGGCGGCGGCTGTGGTGAAAGCGCAGGGTTTTGAACCACATCTGATGGCTCGGAAATCACTGGCCAGCAGTGCTCTTCGGGTGATGAGAAGAAACCAGCTTCTGGAGGAGGGTGGTAATTTACAGCCCCGTCCTCCCGTAGTCACGGTAATGGGGCATGTTGACCACGGCAAAACGCGGTTGCTTGATGCTATCCGGCAGACCAATGTGATGGACAGCGAGGCCGGAGGTATCACGCAACATATCGGGGCTTACCAGGCCACAGTTAACGGGCAAAAAATCACCTTCCTGGACACTCCAGGCCATGAAGCATTTACCGCGATGAGGGCTCATGGAGCCAATATAACCGATATCACTGTTCTGGTAGTGGCTGCGGATGATGGTGTAATGCCCCAGACTGTTGAGGCCATAAACCATGCCCGGGCTGCTGAAGTACCTATTGTCATTGCGATCAATAAGATTGATAAACCGGAGGCAAATGCGGATAGGGTTAAGCAACAGTTAGCTGATGCCGGATTGCTTATTGAGGAATGGGGTGGTGATATTGTCTGTGTGGAGATATCGGCCAGAGAGAAAATTAACATTCCTAATTTGCTGGAAAATCTGCTGCTGGTGGCCGAAATGGAAGAACTCAAGGCAGACCCCGCGCAACCGGCCACCGGGGTGGTTATTGAAGCTGAGATGGATAAATCCCGTGGACCGATGGCTGCGCTGCTGGTTCAAAACGGAACTTTAAAACAGGGTGATACAGTGGTGGTTGGTACCACGTGGGGTAGAGTCAGAGCCATTTTTAGCGATATCGGCAAGCAGATAAGGAAAGCCGGGCCGTCAACGCCTGTTGAAATTCTTGGCCTGGGTAGTGTGCCTCAAGCCGGCGAGATGCTGACGGTGGTGGAAGATGAACGCCAGGCGCATGCTCTGGTTGAGAAGCGTAAGAGTGAGCTGGAACAAACAGTGTCAACGGGAGGGAAGGCGGTAAACCTGAATAATCTTTACGACCAGATAAGTGCCGGCGAGGTAAAAGAGCTGAAGTTGATTCTCAAGACAGATGTTCAGGGTAGCCTTGAGCCGATAAGAAATTCTCTGGAGAGATTAGGCACAGATGAGGTTCAGGTCAGAATCATCCATAGCGGCACTGGCAACATCACCGAAAGTGATGTGATGCTGGCGATCGCATCAAAGGGATTGATCGTTGGTTTTAACGTAAGCTCTGAGGAAAATGCCAGACGCCTGGCCAGTACCAGGAGCGTTGACATACGCTATTATAATGTGATTTACAATCTGGCGGATGATGTGGACAAGGCATTAAAAGGCATGCTGGAGCCCACTTATGCCGAGGTGATTGAGGGCAGGGCCGAAGTGAGGGCTGTTTTCCCGGCGGGTAAGGGTCTCAAGGTAGCCGGTACCTATGTTAATGAGGGTAAGATAAGTCGCAATGCTTCAGTCAGGGTGTGGCGAGCGAAAGAAAAAATTGTTGAATCCACGATTAGCAGCCTGAAGCGTTTCAAGGATGACGTAAGGGAGGTAGCCAGCGGTTACGAGTGTGGTGTTGGCATTAAAGATTTTGGTGATTTTCAAGTCGGCGATATTCTGGAAGTATTTCGATTGGAAAAAACTGGCTGACCGGTGGCTACTCTTTGAATCATGGCACATCGAATCGAACGGGTGAATAATCTCCTGCGTCGGGAGATCAGCGGATTGCTCCAGAGACAGGTCAAAGACCCTCGCCTTGGCTCTTTCCTTATTGTTACTGACGTGGTCACATCTACCGACCTTAAATACGCCAAGGTATTTGTAAGCTGTATTAGCAGCGATGAAGAAAAACGGGAGATAATGAAGGGTTTAACATCCGCAGCCGGCTTCTTGCGCAAGGAGCTAACCGGTAAACTGAAGTTAAGGCGCATCCCCGAATTTAGCTTTTTCTGGGACGATTCCATTGAGCGTGGCAATCATCTGCTACAGCTGATTGATCAGGTTAGCTCAGAGCACGATTGACGCCAGTTTATTTCCCGGCACACACTTAACATAATATTTATGCAGCACGCAGGTCTTAAAATTACTATCGGTTACACGGATTGTAATTGTGGACGGCATACTGAATATTAACAAGCCTGAAGGCATGACTTCATTTGGTGTTGTTGCCATTGTGAGGAAGCTTAGCGGGGTAAAGCGGGTAGGGCATGCCGGCACTCTTGACCCGGCGGCCAGCGGGGTACTGCCGGTTGGTATCGGCCAGGGCACCCGTGTTATTGAATTTCTGGTAAATACCACCAAGACTTACCGTGCTGAGATTGAATTAGGTATAGCTACCGACACCTATGATGCCAGCGGCAGAGTGACGCAACAAAAAGCCCCGGCTGGTATCAGCCGTGAGCAGTTTGAATCAGCACTGAATTCTTTCCGTGGTGCTATCCAGCAAATCCCGCCGATGTACAGCGCAGTAAAGTATCACGGCCAGCCGCTGTATAAGCTGGCACGCTCCGGTATCGCTGTTGAGCGGAAGAGCCGGCGTGCCGAGGTCTATCGCCTTGAAATTACGGACTGGCAATTGCCGGTAGCCACCGTGGAAGTGGAGTGCAGCAAGGGTACCTACATACGCTCAATAGCTCATGACCTGGGGCAATTGCTGGGTTGCGGGGCTCATTTAAAAAGCCTGGTGCGTATCAGGTGTGGCACTTTTAATATCGGTGACGCTATTTCAATGTCCCAAATCGAAGACGCCTTCCGGCACGGATACTGGCAGCACTTTGTTTATCCGCTAGACAGCGTGCTATTAAACTGGGGGGCGATAGTAGTCGGCAGTGCTGTGGAAACCGCCCTTAAAAACGGTAGCTCGGTGGTTCTGGGTAATGATTCCGGTGGACAGGGGCGACGGCTTGAGGTGCAGCCTCCCGCTGAGAATTATTACCGGGCTTATACTTCTGACGGCAGGCTTTTAGGCGTACTGCGCTTCAATGTAGAGACCGGACGCTGGCAGCCGGAGAAGGTCTTTCTGTAGTCTGTGCCTGGCTGAAGGTCAGCAGGTGCGCATGGTAGCCGTGTTCTGGAGCGCCGATACTTCATAAGTCTTGACAGCTGGCGCATAAAAGGTTATAGTGCAACGGATGTCCAAAAGGGGGTAAATTCAGCACGCAGAATCAAACCTCAGTCACTATCGTTAGCTGTTATATCTGTCAACAGAGATAAAACGTCGTAATAAGTATCTGTTTAAGCAGGTTCCTGTTGTGCTGACAAGGGATAGTCTGGTTTTTCAGTCGGCACTTGTACAGCAGCCGTGGTTAAGTAGCCGGGGTAGTATGGTGGATGTTTCATTAAAAAACAAGGAAAGTGAAGAATAAGTTATGGGCAAGATTAATGTAGCTATTATCGGGGTCGGGAATTGCGCTTCATCTTTAGTCCAGGGTGTGCACTATTATAAGAATGCTAAAGAGGATGAAATCATACCCGGGCTGATGCACGTTAATTTAGGTGGATATCATATCAGTGATATCAATTTCGTGGCCGCCTTTGACGTTGATAAGAACAAGGTGGGCAAGGACCTCTCCCAGGCAATTTATTCGCCACCCAATAATACCTTTAAATTCTGTGATGTGCCGACTTCAGGCGTGAAAGTTCAGCGTGGTATGACCCATGATGGTCTGGGCAAGTACCTGTCTCAAATAATTGAGAAGGCGCCTGGGCCGACTGCAGATATCGTTAAAATATTAAAGGAAACCAAGACTGACGTAGTGATTAATTACCTGCCGGTGGGTAGCGAAGAAGCAACTAAATGGTACATTGAGCAGATACTGTCTGCCGGCTGCGGCCTTATTAACTGTATCCCGGTGTTCATTGCCCGCGAGAAATACTGGCAGGCGCGTTTCGCTGAGAGGAATCTTCCTATCATCGGTGATGATATTAAATCTCAGGTTGGCGCCACCATTACCCATCGTGTGCTTACCAGACTGTTCCGCGACCGGGGTGTCCGGCTGGAGAAAACCTATCAGCTGAACATTGGCGGCAATACGGACTTTCTCAATATGCTGGAGAGAGAACGCCTGGAATCTAAGAAAATTTCGAAAACTACATCGGTTACTTCCCAGCTGGACTATAAGATGCCTCCCGATGATATCCACGTTGGCCCCAGCGATTATGTTCCGTGGCTCCATGACCGCAAGTTCTGCTTCATCAAAATGGAAGGCAGGACATTTGGTGATGTCCCGCTGAATCTGGAGTTGAAGATGGAGGTTTGGGACAGCCCTAATTCAGCCGGCGTGGTTATTGATGCCGTGCGTTGCTGTAAGCTTGCCCTGGACCGCAAGTTGAAAGGGGAGTTGGTGGCACCGTCTGCTTATTTCATGAAATCGCCGCCCGTTCAGTATACGGATGATGAAGCCCACCGTATGGTGGAAGAGTTTATCGTGACTAATACCAAGCAAGAAGAGGTCAAGTAGCTGCCGATGAAGATAGCACTGGTCTCCCCGTATGATTTCGCCTATCCCGGTGGTGTGGTCAATCATATCTCCTGCCTTGAACAGCACTTTACGCGTATGGGGCATGAAGTGAAGATTATTGCTCCGGCTTCCAAGGCAGTATCTACCGTTGGTGACAGATTTATACGTGTGGGTAAGCCCCGTCCCGTGCCGGCAAGCGGTTCCATCGCACGCATTACCCTGTCGCTATGGCTGTCATCTCGAATAAAAGAGATACTTGAACGGGAGAAATTTGACATCTGTCATTTGCATGAGCCTTTAATGCCAATGCTCTGCACCACGGTACTGCGGCTGGCACAGACACCCACGGTGGGTACTTTTCATGCCTCAGGAGGCCGGCCCTGGTATAATATAGGCACTCCGCTGGGTAAGTTGATCTTGAAGAAGTGGATGCGGAAGCTGGATTGCAAAATAGCAGTGTCAACAACAGCACTAAATTATGTGTATAAGCATTTCCCCGGGGAATATCACATTATCCCCAATGGCATAGATGCCAAACATTTCTGCCCGGATGTAACCCCGATAGATGAATTTAATGACGGAAGGATGAATATACTATTCGTTGGCCGTATGGAGAAAAGAAAGGGCTTGAATTACCTGATTGAAGCGTACAAGCATGTTAAGAGGGATTTCCCAGACTCACGGCTTATTGCCGTGGGGCCTGGCACGAGATTGCGCCGGAAATATGAGAGGCAGGTAGCCAGAAACGGACTGAAAGACGTTAACTTTATCGGCTACGCTTCTTACCATGATTTAGCCCGGTATTATAAGACAGCCGATGTCGTCTGCGTACCGGCCACCGGCTGGGAAAGCTTCGGGATTGTTCTGCTTGAGGCGATGGCCGTTGGCAAGCCTCTGGTTGCCTCGGATATAGAGGGTTACGCCAGTGTCGCCACTCATGGCACCCAGGGACTTCTGGTACCGCCTAAAAATCCAGAACAATTGGCCGAAGCGCTGCTTGCTATCATGGCTGATAAGTCACTTCAGCAGAAGATGGGAGACAAAGGGAGGCTAACCGCATTGCAGTATGACTGGGAACATATCGCCCGGAGAGTACTGGAACGCTATACGGCGGTGCTCAATGGGGAATCTTGTCAACAAGGACTTAAAGAAACGGAAGCGATGTCGATCTAGCTTGAAATCAGGGAATAATCTTAGTCTGGTATTTCAAAAAACAATGCGCAATGTTAAACTCAGCCAAAGTTCGTAAGAACGCAGCCAATTATCTTACCTGGCCATTAGCTCAGCTCCTGGCGAAGACTTCCATAACACCTAACTATGTAACGTGGTTTGGTTTTTTACTTGCTGTTGGGGCTGCGGTACTGGTTGTTACCGGGCATCTTCTGGCGGCTGGTATTCTGGTGCTGATTGGTGGTTTTTTTGATATGCTGGATGGTGCGCTGGCTCGCTTTACAGGACAGACTACCCGCTTCGGCGCAGTTCTTGATTCTACCCTGGACCGTCTGGCTGAGGCAGCACTGCTGCTGGGCATACTGGTGGTATATGCCAGTAACCAGCTGGTTGCCGAGAGTCTACTGGTGGGGCTGGCTTTGATCGGTTCCTTTACCGTAAGCTACCTAAGAGCCAGGATTGAGGCGCTGGGGATTGAATGTAAGGTGGGGTTATTCACGCGCGCCGAGCGAGTTATTGTACTGGCCCTGGGCCTGTTGCTGAGTCAGTTTGATTATGCGTTAATAGTTGCTTTAGCCATTATCGTGTTGTTCAGTTTTATCACGGCAGGGCAGCGGCTGTTTTATGCCTGGTGCCACACTAAAAGTGAGTAGCGCTGATTTTAATAATTAATTAGACGTGGAGGAAAGAATGCCGGTTATTGCTGTTATTGGGGGGCAGTGGGGTGATGAAGGAAAGGGTAAGATAGTCGACATGCTGGCGGAAAAAGTCAAACTGGTGGTGCGCTTTTCCGGCGGTGATAATGCTGGACATACGGTGGTTAATCCTTATGGAGAATTTAAGCTGCATATTATCCCCTCCGGTATTTTTTCACCCGGGGCCAGTGCCCTTATTGGTAATGGAGTAGTCATTAATCCGGCAGTGCTCATTGATGAGATGGATGATCTGGTAAGTCGTGGCGTGGATACCTCCCGGCTCTTGATTAGCGACCGGGCCCACTTGATTATGCCGTATCACCTCCTGCTGGATGGCCTTGAGGAGGAGGCGCGGGGGGGCAAGGCGATTGGTACCACGCGCAAGGGGATCGGCCCGGCATTTGCGGATAAGGTTGCCCGGCTGGGAATTAGAACTGGTGACCTTTTGGACCGGGAGTTCTTTTTTGAGCGACTTCGCACCGTACTTGAATATAAAAATGCCATTTTAACCAGGGTTTATGATGTTACCCCGCTCTCTTTTGACGATATTTACAGCCAGTATTGCCGCCACGGCGAAAGACTGGCTCCTCATATTTGTGATATTACTCGTATATTGGCTGAGGCTCTGAGCCAGAATGAGATGGTGATGCTGGAAGGAGCCCAGGGGACTTTGCTTGACCCTGATTTTGGCACTTATCCCTATACTACATCATCGTCACCGCTGGCAGGAGGTGGCTGTCTGGGTGTCGGGCTGGGGCCAACCAGTATCCAGCACATTTTAGGAGTTTTTAAGGCCTATTGCACCAGAGTGGGTGGCGGCCCGATGCCCACTGAACTGCATGATGAAACCGGTAACCTGATCCGTGAAGTGGCCCATGAATATGGCACTACTACTGGCCGTGCCCGCCGCTGTGGGTGGTTCGATGCTGTCGCCGGCAGGTACAGCGCTCAGATTAATGGCCTGACGAAAGTGGCCATTACCCGTCTTGATGTCTTTGACACGCTGCCCGGTCTGAAGATATGTGTCGCATATGAACTGGACGGGAAGATTATTAATCATTTTCCCGCCAGCGCTGCTGATCTGGCCAGATGTCAACCCGTTTATGAGGATTTACCGGGGTGGCAGTCAGCCACGGTGGATATCAAGCAATATGACCGTTTGCCAGAACAGGCCCGGCAATATCTGGAGAGGGTGGAAGAACTTATTTCCTGTCCGATTGGTATTATTTCGGTGGGGCAGGCACGGGAGCAGACAATCACTAAAACACCTGTCTTCTAGCCAGGCGGCTTGTTGCCAATCGTTGAGAT
>CAYOKF010000027.1:0-12721 GCA_964404475.1 uncultured Dehalococcoidaceae bacterium
GCATAGGACTAGGCTTGGCAGGTGTCGGAGGTATCCTGTCAATTGTTTCAATATATATTGACAATTCTTACTGGTTACTAATAATTGGAGCTGTGTTAGTTGTGACTGGTATCATCATGTTTATTATTGGACGACAAGCCAAATGATTGGAGAGTCAGGGAACTATACAAAAAGACACAATATACGGGTGAATGTGACACAATGCAATTCTGTAATTTTGCGGCTTGTGCCCGGACATGCAACAGAACTGTAGATTGTTCACCCGTTACAGAATGTAGCGAAAAGTTATGTTCGATTTATTTCCCAAGGCACATATCGCATATCCTAAAAATGGTTTATAATTACAGTCTAACCATGGGGACTTGGGACAAAGCGATGACAATCCGCAAACTGGATAACAACAGTTATGGGAATAATAAGATGCACCGCCAAGCTATTAACCCAGCTTAAAACCAAACCAACGAACGGACCATCTCAGTCTTCCAATTGGTGCGATTGGCATGCCAACCTTTTGTGGGTAGATCGAAAAAAGTGCGTGCTGTTCACCAACAATCAGAGCCTGTATTCGTTCTTCCTGCCCTCGATAAAGAAATCAATATTGGAAAACTTTGAAGAGGTGTTCAGGTTAGGTTTGTTCAAGAGCCTGATGGCCGAGGGGTTCGCCGAGCCACAGGTCGAATATGTGTTGAGGCAACACCAGCACATTTTGATTGCAAAGACAAACAGCCGTAGCATTCTGGGGTCTATGAACGACCTGGCTTTCCAAATCAAATCCATGATATACGCGGCGGGCGGACTGGCTAATGCCGATTTGCCCGAAATCAATAGGCAGCTGAATCGCATTCCGATGAGTGCGATAAAGTACAAAGTCAGCATCGATGAACTGAAGCGACTACTGGCTGATGCGGGCAGGTAGCCCTCGTAGGGCGCGGTAGAAATTGGAACGAGACGCCAGGGCAAGCTATAGGCGATAATAATACCTTAGCAGCGTCACATTAACCGGCCGTTTAACCGGAGAAAGGGGATTGGGAATAGCAACCTAGAATCTAGCATAGCTGGCTCTCTTGGCGCTGCGCTGCTCCCTGGAATAGTTATAAAGAGTCATCAAGGGATCGGATATCTCTATCATGGAGGCCTTCCAGCCCGATTCCGTCAGCCGGTAGTAGACACGTGATGGAGCCGGTGGATAGTCATCCTGTATGGCTGAGGCTTCGGTGTACCCGGTCTCCTCGACCCACCCCAAGCGCTTTAGATGGCCGAAGTAGCGGGTAAAGCTGGAGTACCTCATCTTGAGCAGCTTATAGGGGATGCGGCTGAGGTAGTAATTAAGCCGCTCGTCGTACTCTTCCTCAGTAAACGCCGGCCTGCCCTTCTTTATCCGCCTCTCTTCCTCCCTCTCCACCGTATCCCTGGCATGGGCTCTATGCAGGGCGCTCTTGTACTCGTAGTGAATGTCAGTCATGGGAGCGCCGGTATCCAGGTCTATCCGCCTGGAGTCTTCGGGACCATTTCCCTTCAGGAACTCGATGATAAACCAGGCCGTCCCGAACGGCCGGAGGAAGCCCCCCTGTCCCGGTCTCAGCGGCAAAGCCATATCTATCTCGACCCTCTCCCTCTAGTACTTATCGGTGTAGAGCTCCCGCCAATCTCGTACTTCTCCAGAAACTTCCTGTACTTTGGCTTCTGGCTGGTGAATGGCTCGGTCTGCATTATTCTTTGATACTGCTCCTCGGTCATATGGGGCGGACAGTATTCCCCGGCATGAAAGGCGACAAAGGAGCGCATGTGCTTTGCCAGGGAGGGATACTCCTCACTCCAGTGCCGGAGGTCATATCTCCCGGAATAGGTCTCGCCGTCTTCATAGGTCACGGTGAAGTCCACCTTGTGGTAGCCGCCGCCTTTCGGCGCCGTCTGCGACCACTCTAACAGCAAGCTGTCCGCCTGCTGCCAGACGCTTCTTTCCTTTGTCGCGGTCAATGTCCTGCGGCTAAAATGGTCCCTGCCTGTGGCTCCCTCTGCCCTCTGCAGGGTGATGGACCTGGCCTTTATCTTACCGCTTTCATGCTGAGGACTGGACGAGTGTCGCGGGTTCTCCTTTGCCAGCAAGTCCACATCCTCAGCGTAGTCCAGCACGCTGTCTATGAAAGCGGCCCCTCCGAGGTTCCCGGCGCGGGTGAAGGTGGCCGGCTTGAAGAAGCCGTCCTCGAACATCTGCCGTGCCTCATCGTCCCACCACTCCACAATCGTCTCATCAGTGCGGTTGTCCACAATCCAGATACCCAGTCTGTCCCGCTCGACGAAGCTGCTTACCGAGACGTCGTACCGGGTGGGCTTTTTGCCCACGGGCTTGAAACCCAACTCATCTTCGACGCCCCGCTCAAACTCTCTCCTGTCCTGGATGGACAGATCGGCCACCCACTGTGCGTCCTTATCTCCCCAGAACAGGGATATGTAGTTGCGGTCGGTGTAGTACGGCGCAATCTCCACACCGGACGCCCGATACCGGCAGGACAGGACTTGATGTTCCTGCGGACGTAGCGCCAGCCTCTCGCCCACAGCCCGGCCGGCCTCGTAAGGGCTGTCGAAATGCTCGTACTCGGCAGCATCTCCCATTCTTATCCAGACGTATTCAGCACGTGGGAGCTTTCTATTGTCCGGCACGTGCTCTCTGGCCCTGGACAGGGCGCTCTTTGCCTCGGCGACGCTTATCTTTTGTCCCCAGCCTTTGTAGCCGACCTCCTCCCAGAAGCCGCCGGCCAGGGATATATGAGGCAGGCCTTCCTTCTCGGCGATGGCGATTACCTTATCGGGACTAACGTAGTCCGCCATGCCGCGTACCCACAGCCGTTCCGGCTTCCCGGGATCCTCCTCGACATAGCTGTAGCCCCCGTACTGCCAGTTATGCAGGTAGGCGCCGTGGTAGCGCTGGGATGGGGACTGAGCCGGAAATGGAGGTTCCTGCGGGTCGCCAAGGGCTGCTTTGATAAAACGTCTGGATACGGTTACTACAAAACCGCCCACGATAATCAGGCCCAGGAACGAAAACAGCGCCTGCGCCCAGGAAGGCATCTGCATGGGCGCGGCGGCGACCTGCAGCATCTCCACCGATGCTCTTTCTCCAGCTATAACCCCTCCAAGCTCCCCGGCGTTCACCTCCAGGAAGTACCTGGCGGGCGTCTCCGAGGTTATCGTCTGCCCTGGCGGGACATTCTTATGGGTTTCGGTAATCACCAGAGACCCGTCCATAAAGACTATATCTAGCGGGAACAGCAAGGGCCCGGTGGTGACGGTGATATGTTGCGGCATCCCCGTATCGAACAGCATACCGGTGCCCGGCGGTATTTGTGTGATGTTTCCCAGACCCTGCACCAGCTCCCACGGCGCACTGGCTATGCCAACGCTCCACTGCTTGTCCTCTATGGTTACTATCGCTTCTCCCGGCATTTCTCTATCCTCCTGTTCTACTGATTCCACAGCCTGCTGTACCAGTCCCGGTGCTCCTCACCGGATATCTTCCGGTACCTCATGGTGGTGGTGATGCTCTGGTGCCCCAGGTGCTCCTGCAGCATTCTCAGGCCGTCCCCCGAGTCATCGAGCTTCACCGCATGGATGGCGAAGGCGTCGCGCAGCCGGTGGGGGCTGACCCCTCGAGTATCCCCGGTCTCGGGGTTGACCAGTCGGCCCAGCCCGGCTCTGACGGCGCAGTCCCTGACTATTCCCCAGGCCCGGCCGCGGGTCAGTCCAAACAGAAGCTTCTTGTGACCTTTTCTTGCGGGACCGCCCCTGTCCACGTACTCCCTCAGCATTCCCAGAGTGTCTTCATCGACCGGCAGCGTCCGTCTCCGGCGGTGCTCCTTCTTTTCCGATACCGCCTTTTCCACCCATTCACCGCAGCCCGGGCAGTATCTGGCGGCCTTGCTCAACCTTGCGCCGCACTTGGGGCAGGAGAGATTGAGCCTGGTCTTCAGATGCTCGATGGTAACCGCGCCCTGGCCGAAGTCGATATCACCAACCGCTATTCCCAGTGCCTCGGAGATGCGGCAGCCGAGGTGAAACAGCAGCCGGACAAGCAGCCTATCCCTCAGATTGTCGGCTGCCTCTTCCAGCTTTTTTACCTCGTCGAACTCCAGGTAGGCCTTGCTCATTACTCCGCCGCTCCTTCGGTAACCATCGGCATCACCATGCCCAGCATCATGATGGGGAGCATCATCCCCAGCATGCCCGTCATATCGGGCATGGCCGCGCCGGCGATATCGATAACATCGTCTATCTCAGCTGTTACCTCGGGTTTCTCCTCTATCTTCACGTAGAGGTCGTAGTCATTGCCCGGCGATATCCCGCCGATGCCGGCCAGCCCGGCGCCAACTATCTCGATATCCACCTCCCCGGTCACCGTGGTGAATGTTTCTGGTGAGTCGGGGCAGGGCAGCGATGCCCTGGTGCTGAGTATCTCATCAAAGCCGAAAAAGCCCCTCTGACCGATGCTGCCATACAGGGTAAACTCGTGCTCCGGACCTCTGTAAGGCACGGCAACACTTACCCTCAGGACATCGCCGGCCGTTAAAACCACCTTGTCCTGGAGCGACACCAGCCAGCCTGTACCGGGCCTGAATACGTCCAAACCACTGATCATGCTCTTTTACACCTTCAGATAATCGGTAATGCTGATCTCTCCAAACTCGGACTCGGGGGTCTCGGCCAGTACCTCGACCACGTCGTGCAGGGTCGGCGAAATCACTCTGGGGATGACGCCGTTTATCTTGGCGTACAGGTCGTAGACGCCCGCCGAGATGGCCGTGGTGATGGCAATATCCACGTAGCCTTCGTGCCAGTTCCAGCTGGTATCCTCCGGCAAGCTGATCGTCCTGGAGCCGTGCAGCACCTCGTCGAAGCCGAAGGTCCCCGAGTTGCCGACGGCGGCGTAGAGAGAGACGTTTTCAGCCTTCCCGATATGAGAATACCGGCAGCTGACCCTCAGGGTATCACCGGGCTCCACCTGCACGGCTGCCAGCGGCAGGAACAGAATGCCGAACTGTGAGGGGACATATACTCCGCCCATAGTCTTTTACCTCCTTGCATAGCCTATTATTTCAATGCTGCCGAACTCCGAGTCGGGTACGGCAGCCAGGTCTATCACTTTCGTCATTTCATCATCGAAGTGCCAGCTTCCGTCGGCGCCGTAGTAGTAGCTGTAGGCATGGATGGTCACCTTTCTATCCGGCATGGTGAAGTAGCCGCTGAAAGAGTGTGTAACACCGGCGTCGACATTGGTGCTCGGATCGGGAAAGGCGATGCCCGGCCAGGGTGAGACGCCGTACTCGAGAGCACCGCCAACCATGATGCCGATAGGTGAGGAATACGTGTTTTTTATCCTCACGGTGATATCCATGCGGTCACCGGCCTGAGCCTGGTCAGGTGCTGCTATCTCAACAATGTCAGCGTACTGTGCCAATTCTTCACTCCCTTACCTCGGTATACTCATGCCGAACAATGATCCCAGCGGGATATAAACCAGCGCCCTGCCGGCCTCATCCAGCCCGGTCACATTGAGGCAGCTTCCCAGTACCCAGCAGGATATCCCCATAACGATTACCAGCACCGAGCCCCACCAGGGAATGGGCGACTCCTGCCTCATTTCGGGACTGTTTCCCGCCTTGTGCTGACACACCGGGCACTCTTTAGCGTCAGGTTTAAGGCGTACCTTGCACTCGGGGCAGTAAAGATAGGTAACGGGTTTGGTAGGATGCTTCACTGCCTGTGAAAGCGCATATACCAGGAATTTCGGCATCGGATTTAGCGTTTTCATCACACCATCCCTCCCGCCATATTGGCGATCATGCTCATCATCATTAGCATCGGGAAGGCCTGCATGGTCTCCTCGGCCGGCGTTACCGACGGAGTCATCTGCCCCAGCATCGTCCCCATGGCCGGCAGGCCGTAGCCGTAAGCGTTATCCTTCTTCACCGGTGCGTCCCCCGGTTTGGTGGAGATGTAGGGAGCAAACTCTCTCACCTCGACCCAGCGAAACGACCATCCCTCACCGTAAGCCCTGCGCCCGCTCTCCCATAGCAGACCGGTAAGTCCGGAGAGCAAAGGCGCGGCGAAGCTGGTGCCTGACTTGGTAACATACTCGTCATCCGCTTTGTGACTGGCCATCTCCAGGCCGGTGCCCCAGAGGACGAAGTCAGGCTTGGTAGCTCCCTGCACCGTCGGCCCTCTGGACGACTTCTCCCAGACAACCAGTGCCTCGGTGGTCTCCACGGCGCCTACCGCAATCACCTCCGGGTCGCAGGCGGGAAGAGTTACCGTGGTCATCTTGGGACCGAAGTTGCCCGCCGCAGCGATAACATCAAGCCCGTATTCCCGGCTCGCCTGCCGGCAGGCTACCCTCACCGGATTGTCTTCGTCGCCATCATCCTCAGCTCCAAGGCTGAGATTCAGCACATTGGGATACATGTCATCTGTAGGCCAGAGACCGCTCTCCCTGGCTGACTCGGCCAGGTCGCAGACCTCATCGATACCGAGGACGATATCCTCGTCGCTGCCAATTCCCTCATCGTTGATTACTTTTACATTAAAAATGGCCGCTCCGGGAGATACACCCGCCTTCTCGCCCGGCCCGTGCATGCCTCCGGTAGCGGCAAAGGCTACCTGCGTGCCGTGCCCGAAGATGTCGTCAGGCGACGGCGAGTCGGTAAAGTTGGCTTCATAGACTACCTTGCTTTTCAAAGACTGGTGAGTCTTCCTGACCCCGCTGTCCAGGATCGCCACAGTGAGCCCGGTACCGGTCAGCGGCGGGCTGAAGTAAGATCGGAGCAGAGAGAATACATCGGATACTGTCTCTACGGCCGGCGCCTCGGTCATCAACTGCTCGGCCCGGTATTCCTTCACCGGTTTCACGGCAAGACCGTTGGTCCCGGCCAGTCTCTCCGCTTGTTCCCGATCCAGCTCACAGAAAATCTGTCCCAGGAGTCTGGTCTCTTTAACATTGCTCGCTCCAGCCTTCTTCACTTCGGTTTGCAGGCGTTCCGGAGTCAGCCCTTTGGTAATAACGGCATATCTCATTTCTTCACCTCGCTCATCATATTGCCTTTGCTGCTGCCAGCCTGTTCGGTATATTGGCGCCCTTGATTTTTACTTTCGGCGGCGGCCCCGGTAGAGTGGTAAATGACTTATACGCAGCCGACCCGTGACCGTAATCAGTTCCCATAAAGTTGGCAGCGACCGCCCTGAAGTAATAAGTGGAGCCAGGGTCCAGACCGGCGACATCGGCCGTGAAATATCCCTGGTTTATCGACGGATTCTCCTCTGTCACCAGTTGCCAGTCAGTGATCTGACCGAACGAAAGCGTCTTACCGTATTCAAACCTGCCCTCGCATGCCAGCCCCCCGTCCAGCATGAGCCGGCCCCTCAAGCGGGCGGAATACTGAGCAATATTCTGGGCATCGTATGTGCCTATTAAAGGAGGCGACTCGTAATCTACCTCAAGTAAAGCCTTCCGGGCGGTATAGTGATGGCAGGAGAGCACCGGACCGCATCCCTGGTACAGTCCCCCATCGGGGTCCTCATGTTCGACGCCGGCCACATCGAAGTTGGCGTTTCGGATTCCCAGGCTGATAAGATTGCTGAAATCGAGGTAATTAAGGCCGTCATTATTGAGCTCGAAGTCATTCCGGTCGCCGACCACCAGGTCATCGTAGTGAACATCGACATTACAAAACGGAATGGAACCGAAGTTGATGTAATCGGCCGCAGAGATATCTCCAGGTGTACCTGGAGTGAAGGCATACACATTGAAAGTCGGCTTGGTGCCCCAGTAAGTCTTGGAATTAACCCAGACCTTAATCCTCCCAGCTATAGCAATAGCTCCCGGGGGTATCCCAGTCCAGTCACCAGTGTCATAGTCAGCCCTAGGATCCCAGATCATGCCGAATCTCCTGAGCCAGTCCCAGGGATTATTTGCTGGCAAATGAGATGCCGATCCGGCAAACTGGAGCCCGACATACTCAAGTGTCGGAAAACCCTCATAGTGAGTGCCAGCGCCGGTTACCAGGTCATCCCACGTCGCGTATGGGGCAGCAGTTACCCAGCGCCGGGGCATGCCGGCTTTAACGTATATACACCTGTCAATCCAGTTTTCCCTCGTTGTTCTGCTCATGTCTTTATCTCTACTCCGGTTTACGGTGGCAGATACCACACTCTAATCCCCATCTGGACATCGTAGAAGCTCATATAGTTCAGGAGTGGTCTGGCAAGCAGCCACTGGAACTCATACACGTCATTCCCTACCACGACGCCGGATATATCTATACTGCCGATACAGACATCTCCGCCCTCTCTCGTTTCTCCTTCAGTGCCGTACTGCCGATCAACGAAGTTAATAGCATCAGCCCAGGCACCGGGAGTATCATCACGAACCTGGATTACCTGACTGGTGCCCGGTACCGTCCCGCCATTCAGCCTGTTGTCGCCAGCGTTGGTATTTTCAATCATTCTGAACTTGAACATGGCGACTGCCCTCAGTATCGTAGCGCCGTCGGGTATGCCTTCCACTGTTACAGGCGGTAATTCCTTGGTCTCACCGGCAGCATCGATTTCAACCTCCGCCTCCTCAACCGTCTCGCTCCAGAAGTCCATGCCGGGTGTCTGCTTGCTGGTCGCCGTTACTATCGATGTGACATCACCTTGCACCTGGGTGATACTGTTCTGTATCTCCGAGATGATGTTCCTTATCTCGGTGAGATCGACCTTTTCCTGCTTGCCCTCTATGTAAAACTCACCAGGCATAATCAGTTACCCCCAGACGCTCCTCCATATAGTGATGCCGTCAAACCGGTAGTCCTTGCTCAGGGTAAAGTAGTAGTCGGCTGTGTCGATGACATACACCGTGTCCATTCCTTTCGATACGAATCTCAGCGCTCCGTTCGCCTCGACGTTGACCGGGACGCCGCTGGTCACATTGATGATCATGAGGTCGCCCTCATCGTAGTGCTGGGTGAGCAGCTCCCAGATACCGGTGCCGGTGTACTCGTGAATCGCGCCGCCGCCGACATTCTCGGAGTAACTACCCATACCGCCGCAGACTCCGTAGAGCGCAAAGAAGCCCTGTTTGCCTGCCGGCCTGATTATCCAGTCCCAGACCCCGCTATCCCTGGCCGCGGTGAACTGGTGGACCCAGCCGCCTGCGAGTGTGAACCGGTAAACAGCCGGAGGCCCGGGATAGGTGGCTCCCCAGATAGCATCCCGATCTTCGTTGTAGAAGCCGGGAGCGCCGAGAAAGGTCGGGCAGTTGTGTATCGTGTTGAGCCAGGAGTCGCTGGCCTTGTTGTAAGCCATAGTTCTACGGCTGCCGGTCCTCTCAACAATGAATATCTCATCGCCAATCAATCCTCCGGTATGGCAGGGATTAACCGGCGGCTTGGTGAGAGTGGTCCAGGCATGGGTGGCATAGTCCATCTTGACGAAGCTGCTGAAAGCCGGCTCGTTTCTATCTGTCCGGTATAGATAGAGAGCATCCGAGGCGGCATAAAGGACTGCTTCTTCGGCGGGACCGATTGAAGCGGGCGGTGTGCGTATCGCCCAGCTGTCACCGGCAATATCGTACTCCAAAACATAATCGGCGGTGCCGCCGGAGTCGTAGGGCGCGTAGTAGTAGATCCTGTCGGCATGGACACCCGATATTGGAAACGCCATCGAGTAGTTCTCGGCGGTGTTGGGGACGTTGGCAAGTCTCTCCCATTTTTCCGTGGTTAAATTGAACCGGTAATGAAGGTTGGTGTGGGTGCCAATGCCGTCATATCCGCCGCCGACATACAGATAGCCGTTGTAGACGCAGGCGAGGTACCGGTAAAGCCGGGTGTACTGGCCGTATCCCAGGTCATAGTAGGGTATCATGGTAAAGGGCGATAGCCAGATGGTAGGCGGGCTGGCCGTCTCTCCATCAAACACCCTGGTGGTGGCGAACTTCGAGTGAGGCCGGAACTCGAGCCCGTTCTCTGCCGGATTTACCGCGGCAATACGCTCCGCCTGACCGGCGTATGCGGCGGGCGTGTCGACAAGACCTGTGAAACTCGCTACTCCTTTCACCAGCAGACTCATTACATCGCCTCCAGCATGCAGTCGTAATCAATGGATTTACCGTTATCGGCAGCGTTATTGCTCTGCAGCGTCACCCTGAGCACGCTGTGTATTCCCCAAGTACCGTTGATGATGGGGAGACCCGGCGGGTCGGCGGTGGCGTCGAACGTCTGCTCGTAGCACTTCCTCTCCACGCCGTTCACCTTCTTGTACAGCCGGATGGTAATGGATGTCCCCACCAGATTTTGGATAGAGAGGGTCAGATCGTGCACCTTATGCCTGGCACGATCGGCTCCAACAGACACTACATCGGCCTCGGCCGTCTGCCAGTTTGCGGTGACGGAGCCGGATAGCGGCGTCTCCCCGGACAGCTTATCGGTCTGGTTTTCAATATCACCGGCCGTGCTTTTAATATCATCGATACCGGAAAGGATGCCGCTGATATCTACCTTCTCCTTCTTGCCTTCGATGTAGAACTCGCCGGGCATCAGTCTTCCCTCCCCGGCGGCAGCAGGCGCCTTTCCTCTATGCCGAGCGGTACGGCTGCTGGTTTCTCTTCCTTTTCCTTCTCCGGCTTTACCGCAGGCGTTATCGCCGGCAGCATCATGAGGGGAAACATCATCATCAGGAGCGAGGTCCAGTCAAAGCCGGCCTCCGTGGCGCCGGGCATTCCCGGCCAGGTCGGCGGCAGCGCGGACACCGAAGGGCCTACCAGCCTGGTGGACACCGAGTCGGTGACCTCCTCCGTCTCCCGCTCCACCAGCAGCACCGCTAGGTCGACTTCCGTCTCCTCAAACCGGAAAGCCCCGTAGAGGCGGATGAAGTCGCCGGGCGCTACCTTGAACCATGTATACCCGAACACGGGCAGTGCTTCCTCACTTATCACCGTCTCCTCTGAAGAGAGTCTGGCCATGAGGGCGTACTCCTTCTCTACTTCAGTCGGATTGGCTACATAGATGCTGCAGCCCACGTCATAGCCGGGAGAGTATACTATCCAGGGCGGCAGGTCCCAGAAGATATCTCCCAGTTCGCCCATTACCGTAATCTGTGGTGTCATAACGGAAACTCAACCTCCTCTCCCTTGATCGCTTTTCTGACCAGTGATAAAGCCCAGGCACCCATGGCTACCAGAATGGCTATGCCGATAAGCCCGGAAAACATTGCCTGCCAGAGCTGGGGATGGTACTCAGCCGGGTAATAGCCGTAGTACTGCCGAGGCTGATATTCGTTCATGTCTTTGCCTCCTCGACCTGCTTCGGTTTATCCGGCGCCATCAGCGGCTTGATAACACTCATCATCAGCCACATCACCAGCACCATCATCCCCAGGTTGATCATGCCGGAGATGAGGCTCTTCAGTGAGTCGGGCAGGATAAGCCAGATGCCGGCAGTCAGAAGCGGGGGCAGTACCACGGTGGCCAGCAGGCCGATGATTATCGGCAGCCAGGCGAGGCCCTTCTGCCAGACGAGGTATACCGAGTTGGTATTAACATCGGCATAGACGTAATAATCGCTGCCCGGCCAGGGCTCGATACCGGCATCCCGAAGCCCTTGCTCCAGGTTGCCCAAAGTCTCTTCTGATGGCGGCTCAATGAAGTCGAGGCGCATTAAGACAAGGGCACCTTCGGCCGCGCCTTCTTCAAGCGGGGTGAAGGTGCCCAGATCCTCGATGGTTTGAGCCTGTCCCAGAAGGACGGGCCTGTATCCCGGCGGTGTCATGACATAGGGCATTTTTCACCTCCCCTATGCCTACTCCACCAGTCTCTTGCCTTTAAGCCCCCATACCGTCAGGTCGACGGTTACTGCGCCGCCGGCGACGGCTGCCGTCTCTCCGGTCACCACCAGGGTGAGCTTGTCGCCTCCGACGAGCCTCAGGGCGTTGCCCAGCTCGTCCGGGTCGGCGAAGTCCCTGACCACCTCGCGGTAGACCTTGACCTCGTCCGTACCGTCCCAGTAGGCGTTCACCAGAAGCTGGTCGTGGTCGTAGACGCTGCCCGCGGCAATCTGCGCCTGGGTGGCGGTAAGCCGGTCGCTGGTGCCGTAGAACAGCTTCGCCACGTCGTCACTGGTTGGGAACCGGGACACCCGGAAGTTGCAGATGAGGTCGCCGGCGGTTAAAGCCGCCTGCTGGTGGACGTGAATTTCGTGGTTTCGCAGGAACCATATCTCGTCTTCGGGCACCTCGATCTCACCGGTTATCTGGGCGCCGACGGCCGTTCCGATGGGCACGGTGACGCTTACCTGTCCGTTCCTGGGGTCTATCCTGTCCAGGGCGTGCTGCTTCTCCGCCAGGACCAGCTGCTCGGAGAGTGCCTGCAGGGGCAGGCCTACCCAGTAGCCGGACTCGTTATCGAAGACGCCGAGCAGAGAAAGGTACTGACCCAGGGGAGGCACCCAGCCCTTGGGAGGCCGCTGGCCGGGATAGCCGGCATACTGCTGTGGAAATATCTTCTGCATTGTCTAACCTCCTTCTGTAAATTTACCTCCCCTATGACTTGGTGGAGCCGGTGACGCCCTTCATCATGGGCATAAGGATCGCCATCATCATGACCATCATGATCATCGGCATCATCATGCTGAACATGCCGGTCATCTGGTCGGTCTGCTGCGGATAGTATCCGGAGACCGTCCCGTACTGGTACTGC
>CAYOKF010000028.1:0-12622 GCA_964404475.1 uncultured Dehalococcoidaceae bacterium
TTAATGGTATTGCGTACCTTCAGCAAGTGGGCGGGGCTGGCCGGATTCAGGGTGGGCTACGGGATTTTCACGCCGGAAATCGCCGGTTATCTGCTGAAAATCAAGCTTCCCTATAATGTTAATGTGGCGGCGCTGGTGGCGGTGCAGGAGTCCCTGAAGGACAGGGATTACCTGATGGACAGGGTAAAGGCAATAATTAACGAAAGGGAGCGGCTGTTTGACGGGTTAAAAAAACTCAAGTGGCTACACCCGTACCCGTCACGGGCTAATTACATATTTTGCTCGGTACTGGCGGGGAGTGCCCGTGAGCTGCACCGGAAATTAGAGGATAAGGGGATACTGGTCCGTTATTTTGACCAGGCCTTTTTGCAAAATAGCATCCGCATCAGTGTGGGTAAACCGGAGCATACTGATGCCTTACTTGAAGCGCTCCAGGGATTGGAGGGAGAGATTAATGGCTAACCGAACAGCTACTGTTAAAAGGAAGACCGGGGAGACCAATATCATTTTGGAGCTTAACCTTGATGGTAGCGGTGAATGGGAGATAAGTACCGGCGTTAGTATGCTCGACCATTTGCTGTCTCATGTGGCCCAGCACGGTTTATTTGACATGAAGGTAGCCGCCAAGGGGGATGACCAGCATCATCTGGCCGAAGATATAGCCATATGCCTGGGTCAAGCCCTGGGGGAGGCCCTGGGCGAGAAGCGGGGTATCGTGAGGATAGCGGATGCCGCCGTGCCGATGGATGATGCCCTGGCGGTGGTGGTGGTGGATATCAGCGGGAGGGGGTATACCGTTCTTGACCTTCCCTTCGCTGAGAATGATATGTTTGGCTTCCCCACAGACCTGGTACGTCACTTCCTGGAGTCTTTGGCGCATGAAGCCAAGATTAATCTCCATGCCAGGGTTGCTTATGGCAGCAATGACCACCACAAGGCGGAAGCTGTCTTCAAGGCCCTGGGCAGGGCTATGGATATGGCTACCAGGATTGACGAGAGGATAAGCGGGAAGCTCCCCAGCACGAAGGAATTGCTTTAGGGTTAAAGGACAAGAGTTTCCAGGCTCAGTTTCCGCCCGGTCAGCCTTTCGTAACCCTTTACGTATCTCTCCGTGGTAGCCTCAACGACCTCCGGTGGTAGCATGGGGGCAGGTGGCTCTTTGTTCCATCCTGAGGCAACCAGCCAGTCACGTACCGGCTGTTTGTCATAACTGGGTTGAGACTGGCCGGCTTGATACAGGTTAGCGTCCCAGAGGCGTGATGAGTCCGGTGTTAACAGTTCATCAATCAGGGTCAGCCTGTCCTCGTCCATGCCGAATTCAAACTTGGTATCCGCAATGATGATGCCTCTGCTCAGGGCGAAATCCCGGGCAAACTGGTAAATAGCCAGACTTTTCTCTTCTATTTCATCGGCAAGTTGGTTGCCCACCATCTTTTTTACTTCATTTCGGGTGAGCGGAAGGTCATGCCCGGTTTCCGCCTTGGTGGTCGGGGTAAATAACGGGTGGGATAGTTGCTGGCTTTCCTTTAGTCCTTTGGGCAAGCGGGCTCCGAAAACTGTGCCCGCTTCCTGGTATTCTGCCCAGGCTGAGCCAGCCAGGTAACCTCTCACCACACATTCAATCGGGACACGTTTCAGTTTCTTGACAATCATGGAACGCCTGGCAAGGTAAGACGGACAGCTGAACTGGCTTCCCTCGGGGAGATAAGAGCCGAGGCAATGGCGGTCATCTACGGCTTCGAGGAAATGGTTAGGGACTATATCTGAGGTGTGTCGGAACCAGAAAATAGATAGCTGGTTGAGCACCCTGCCTTTTTTGGGAATACCCACCGGCAGAACGACATCAAATGCCGATATACGGTCAGTAGCTACGATAAGCAGCTGATTGCCCAGGTCATAGGTATCACGTACTTTACCGTGATAAAATCCCGGTAGTGACAGGTCTGTTTCAAGCAGGACTTCGGAGTTAGAATTTACCATCAATATTCACCTATTCGTTTCAATAATTAATCTCGCCGTTAGAGCGCTCTGGGTGATAGCCCGGGTGGTTCCGACGTGCGAACTTGCCACTGGGTTCTGGTTAGCCCCAATCTTTCAAAGATTTCATTGATGTAGCGCAGGTAATACTGGTAGTCGAAAATTCCTTCCAGTTCACTCTGGGGTAAAACATTAATAACCTCAGGGTCGGCCTTCAATAATTTGAGAAAGTCTTTGTTGCCCTGCCATGATTTCATGGCGTTTCTCTGCACGATCTCATAAGCTTTCTGACGGCTTAATCCCTTTTCAATGAGGGCGAGCATTATCCTCTGTGAAAATACCAGGCCCTTGGTAAGTTCAACGTTCTTTTTCATTTTCTTGGGGTAAATCTGCAGCCCCTTCACTACTGACGTGAAAAGGTTCAGAGTGTAATCAAGAGCCAGGCAGGAATCAGGGATGATGATGCGCTCATTAGAGGAATGGCTTATGTCACGTTCATGCCACAGGGTAATATTCTCCATTGCGGTCAGGGCGTAACCTCTCACCAGCCGGGAAAGGCCGCTGATTCGCTCACAAAGCTCGGGGTTTCTTTTGTGAGGCATTGCCGAAGAGCCTGTCTGGCCGGCGGCAAAAGGCTCTTCAACCTCTCTTACCTCAGTTTTCTGCAATCCTCTGATCTCGGTGGCAAATTTCTCCAGGGAGCTGGCTATAATCGCCAAGGTGGTAATAAACTGGGCATGCCGGTCACGCTGTAGAATCTGGCTGGATGCCGGGGCCGGAGTGAGCTGAAGTTTACGGCACGCTTTCATCTCAACTTCCGGGGGTAATGTGGCGTGTGTGCCTACAGCGCCGGATATCTTGCCCACCGATATGACTTTTTTCGCTTCGGAGAGTCTTTGGGAATTGCGTCTCATCTCTTCCAACCACAGCGCCAGTTTCAGTCCGAAAGAAGTCGGTTCGGCGTGGATACCGTGAGTGCGCCCCATGATTAATGTATACTTATGGTCGATAGCTTTCTGGGCCAGGGTATTGATGAGTTCCTTGATATCCTCGGCTAGTATTTCGGTAGCTTCAACCAGCTGCAAGCTGAGTGCCGTGTCAATTACATCGGAGGAGGTAAGCCCGAGGTGAATAAAACGTGATTCTTCCCCCAGGCTCTCTGCTACCGAGCCGAGAAAGGCGGTCACGTCATGGTGAGTTTCCTGGAGAATTTCTTCCATACGCTTGATATTGCACTTGGCCAGTTTGATTTTGGGCATTGCCTCGCGAGGTATGGCGCCTATCTCCGTCCAGGCATCGCAGACGGCAATCTCTACCTCTAACCATTTGTTGAACTTATTCTCATCTGACCATACCCGTTTCATGCGGGGACGGGAATAGCGCTCAATCATTTGCCTTCTCCTTGTAGATCTTTCCGGTATGTCTCATAGGCTTTTTTAATTTCCTCATGTTTCAGTCCCAGAATCTCGGCTGCCAGGTAGGCGGCGTTCTTAGCCCCGGCACTACCGATGGCGACACAGGCTACCGGAATCCCGGCCGGCATCTGAACTATGGAGTAGAGGGCGTCAGTGCCTCCCAGATCATTGCTGGCCAGGGGTACGCCGATGACCGGGAGGGTGGTCCAGCTGGCGATAACCCCGGGTAGGTGAGCTGCGCCCCCCGCCGCGGCGATAATCACCTCAATACCCCGTTCCCGGGCACTCAGACCGTACTCCCGGGCTTTTTCAGGGGTGCGGTGGGCGGAAATCACATTGACTTCATGGCTGATGCCGAGCTGGTCCAGTATTTCCAGTGTCGGTTTGAGCGCTTCAGTATCTGATTTGGAACCCATGACTACGGCTGCTAGTGGCATATTCTTTACCTCATACCTGTATTTCGGCTATATCCTGGCGGTAGTGGCCACCGTTAAAGTGGATTCGGGGCAGATTAGCATAGACCTTTTCTCTGGCTTCGGTCAGGCTTTTCCCGGTAGCGACTACGGTAAGAACCCGGCCGCCACTGGTTACTATCTTGCCCGCTGAGTCTGATCTGGTACCGGCATGGAACACCATAATATCTTTATCCAGGTCTTCCAGCCCGCTGATGGGGAAACCGGTCTGGTAGCTGCCGGGATAACCACCGGAAGCCATGACGACACCGACACAGGCGTCCTCACTCCATTCTATTTTTGTGTTTTTCAGGTCATTATTGACCACTGCCTGCATGATCTCCACAAGGTCTGTTTTCAATAGTGGCAAGACAACCTGTGTTTCCGGGTCACCAAACCGGGCATTAAATTCTAACACTTTTGGGCCATTTTTGGTAATCATCAGGCCACCATAGAGAACCCCCTTGTAGGGTCTCCTTTCATCATTCATGGCTTTTACTGTCGGCTCCATGATATTTTTGGTAACGGTTTGGGATAGAGCCTCATTGAAAAAAGAAGGCGGACTGTAGCTCCCCATGCCACCGGTATTGGGTCCCTTATCGCCATCGTGGACTCGCTTATAGTCGCAGGCGGCGGCCATTGGAACCACGGTGTCTCCGTCAGTGAAAGCGAAGGTACTCATTTCATTGCCGGAGAGGTATTCCTCAATCAAGACTTTAGCCCCGGCTTCACCCAGGGTTTTCGATTCCATAAAGCTGGCCAGGGCATCCAGAGCCTCCGGGACTGATTGGGCGATGATGACTCCCTTACCGGCGGCCAGCCCGTCCGCCTTGATGACGATGGGTGGCTTTTGCTGCCGCACGTATTCCCTGGCTTTAGAGTGGTCAGAGAAGCTGAAACCCTGGCCACAGGGGATATTATGCTTCTGCATCAGCTCCTTGGCGAACACCTTGCTGTATTCTATTTCAGCGGCGTCTCTGGTAGCGCCAAAAATAGCCAGGCCCCTGCCGGTGAACCGGTCAACAATGCCTCCGGCTAAGGGTGCTTCCGGGCCGACCACAGTGAGGTCAATTTCTTTTTCTTGCGCGGCTTTCACCAGCGACTCAATATCAGTAGGGCTGATATCAAGGTTCCGGACTAACTGCGCAGTACCGGCATTCCCCGGCGCGGCGTAAATCTCGTTAACTTTGGGGCTCTGTGACAGCTTCCAGACCAGGGTATGCTCTCTGGCGCCACTGCCAATGACTAGTATCTTTATCTACCTCACCCCCTGTGTCTCCCTCTCCTTGCCAGGAAAGGGAGAGGAATTTGGAAGAGGAATTTCACCCCTCTAACACTCTCTTTTATCTCTTAACTCCTCTTATTCCCACTCAATGGTTGACGGGGGTTTGGAGGTGATATCATAGACCACGCGGTTGACTCCCTTGACCTCATTGACAATGCGGTTAGCCATCTGCGCCAGAAGGTCGTAGGGGAGACGTGCCCAGTCGGCAGTCATGGCGTCATCGCTGGTAACGGCGCGTATCGCCACCAGATAGCCATAAGTGCGGTAGTCTCCCATCACTCCTACCGATTTAACGTCGGTGAGCACGGCAAAGCTCTGCCATAGCTGATGGTACAGCTTGGCTTTCTTGATCTCGTTCATCACAATCCAGTCGGCATTACGCAGTATTTCCAGTTTCTCCCGTGTTACTTCGCCGATAACGCGTATGGCCAGACCCGGCCCGGGGAAGGGCTGGCGCCAGACCATCTCTTCCGGGAGCCCCAGTTCCAGGCCTACCTGCCGCGCTTCATCCTTAAACAGGTAGCGCAACGGCTCAAGCAGCTTGAGGGTCATTCTGGCAGGCAGACCGCCGACATTGTGATGGGTCTTTATCTTGGCGGATACATTGCTTACCGAAGAAACACTCTCAATAACGTCAGGGTAGAGAGTACCCTGAGCCAGGAAATCAACCTTGCCGATTTTTTCGGCTTCTTCTTCAAAAATGCGGATAAATTCTTCACCGATAATTTTGCGTTTCGTCTCCGGGTCGGTTACCCCCGATAATCTGTCAAGAAAGCGGTCAGCGGCATTAACATAAACGATATTCATGCCGAAATTCTTCTGGAAGATATTAAGGGTTCTTTCCGCTTCCTCATGGCGCAGCAGCCCGTTATTGACAAAGATGCAGGTAAGCTGGTCACCGATGGCACGGTGGATAAGTGTGGCCACCACTGAAGAATCAACCCCTCCGGAGAGGGCATTGACCACCTTTCCCCCTCCAACCTGCTCCCTGATTCTGGTGATACTGTCACTGACGAAGTTACCCATCGTCCAGTTACCCTTGCAGCCGCATACCCGGTAGACGAAGTTCCTCAGGATATTTTTACCCTCGGGGGTATGGACTACCTCGGGGTGGAACTGAAGACCGAAGATTCTTTTACCGTCACCGGTGACGGCGGAGGGAGAGTTTTCCGTATAAGCGAGCGTAGAGAAGCCGGGGGGCATTTCTTCAATTTTGTCACCGTGGCTCATCCACACCGGCGTTGATTCCGGTAAATCGGTAAATAGCGGGGAATCAGTATCACTGATATGCAGCATGGCATGGCCATATTCGCGTTTGGTGCCCGGTGTAACCTGCCCCCCAAGCTGCTTGGTGATAACCTGCATGCCATAGCAGATGCCCAGCACGGGTAGCTGGCTTTCATAGATATAGGATGGAGCTAGCGGGGCATCAGGTTGATAGACACTGGCTGGTCCTCCGGAGAGAATAAAGCCCTTGGGGTTGAGGGGGGCTATCTTTTCCCAGGGAGTGTCATGGGGTAAGAGCTCGCAGTAGACCTGGCACTCGCGCACACGGCGGGCAATGAGCATATTGTACTGTGAGCCGAAGTCAAGCACGATGATAGCCTCACGCTCAGCTCCGGATACCGCCTCGGCTGGTTCCGCCGATGGTTCGCCGCTTATTTCCTTGGCGATTTCAAGGTAGGTGGAGACCTCAATATCCCCTGTGGTAGCTACCCGGTGGCTTTCTTCTGACGTCGGATTTGATTCTTCTCTGGTCATATTTATGAATAAAGATTACCATTATGCTATACTACCGTCAAGGGGAGGTGCTATTCAGTAGCCGGTAGAATTTTATAATTATTTGCGGAATTTTACCGGTAGACTCTTACCTTAAAAGTAATTGATTTATGGGTCAATTTGTGTTTATGAGTAGCAGTCCCGCAGCTACCTTTCGCCTTGGGGAGAGGATTGGGGAAGGGCTGCAACCGGGCAGTATTCTGGCTCTGATTGGAGACCTGGGCTGTGGTAAAACGCTGTTGACTAAAGGTATCTGTGCCGGGCTGGGGGTACCGGAGAGACAGGTGAATAGCCCGACTTTTGTTCTGGTCAACGAATATTCGGGGCGGCTACCTGTTTTCCATATGGACCTTTACCGGCTCGGTGACGTAGTCGATGAGATTGAAATCGGAGTGTGGGACTATCTGTCCCGGGCTGAAGAGGGGGTAATGGTGGTGGAGTGGGCGGAAAAGATGCTGCCGTTGTTGCCGGATGATTATTGCCAGGTAAGGTTTACCGTGCTTTCCGCCCGTAAGCGGCAGATTGTTTTTACCGGTTCTGGCACCAGATTCGAAAAGTTACTGGAGGAGATTGGCGATAGTGCGCGTACTCGGCATTGATACCTCGGGTTACACCAATGCCATTGGTGTGATTGACGGGGAACAGGTACTGGCTGACTTTGCCTTTGAGGCGAAGACCGATTCACTCCAGAAAATAGTGTCTCATATTGACTTCGCCCTGAAGAGTGCGGGACTCACCCTGGAGGATATCGAGGGGTTTGGGGTTGGTCTGGGTCCCGGCTCGTGGACGGGTATCCGGGTGGGGGTGACCGTAGGCAAGATGCTTGCTTTCAGCACCGCTAAGCCGCTTAGTGGCGTGTCCACGTTGGAGGTGCTGGCTTATGGCGCCGGAGATATGGTGACGCCAGTGTGCCCGATTATTGATGCCGGTGCCGGAGACACGGTGTATGCTGCTTTCTATAGTGCCAGGGACGGTCAGATTTGCCGGAATGGAGACTATTATGTGGGTAACATTGCCGGTTTATCCGAAATGATAAAAGAGCCCGTGACCCTCCTCGGCAGTGAGGCGTACCATTACCGTGATTTAATAAACTCGGAGATTGGCACTTCGGGAATCAGTATTCAGGCAATAGCGACGGCGCCGGGGGGCTCAGCGGTTGCTTGGCTGGCGAACAGGCGCCTGCAGCAAGGGGATAGTGATGATGTCCTCTCTTTAACCCCCCTGTATTTAAAGGAATCCACGGCCAGAGTCTTCCGCAATAAGTATCTGGCTCAGGAGCGGTAGCGATGCTGTTATTGGGTATTGAGACCTCCTGTGATGAGACCTCGGCAGCCCTGGTTGCCGACGGCAAGGTGGTATTATCCAATGTAATTGCCACCCAGCTAGACTTGCTCCAGAAATACGGTGGCGTGGTCCCCGAGATTGCTGCCCGGCGGCATACTGAGCTTATCGGCTATGTCATTAAAGAAGCGCTGGACAAAGCCGGTAAGACCCTGGCCGATGTTGAGGCGGTGGCGGTCACGGCCAGACAGGGGCTGATTGGCTGTTTGCTGGTGGGCGTGGCGGCGGCGAAATCGATTAGCTATTCATTAGGGATACCGCTGGTCGGGGTGCATCATATTGAAGGGCATATCTTTGCCAGTCTGCTCAGCAATCCCCGCCTGCACTTTCCCCATCTCTGCCTGACTGTTTCCGGGGGTCATTCCATGTTGCTTCATGTGCAGGACTGCTGCCGGTATGAACTGCTGGGGACTACTCTTGATGACGCTGCCGGGGAGGCCTTTGATAAAATCGCCAAGTTCCTTAACCTCGGTTTTCCGGGTGGCCCGGTAATTGATAAGCTCTCGACTCAGGGTAATAGCAAAGCGTTCCGTTTCCCCCGTCCGTTGTTAAGGGCCAATAACCTGGATTTCAGCTTCAGCGGTTTGAAGACTTCCGTTATCAATGCCTTTAAAGACAGGCTGGCTACAGGCGAAGCCCTGCCCCAGGAAGACATCGCTGCCAGCTTCCAGGAGGCGGTGGTTGATGTGCTGGTGGCCAAGACAATGCGTGCTGTAGACGGGAGGGAAGTATCGGCAATTAGTGTTACCGGCGGTGTATCGGCTAACCGGAGGCTGAGGAAGGTCTTTCAGGAGAGCTGCCAGAAGCGTGGGTTGGGGGTATTCTTTCCCGAGCTGTCTCTGTGTACCGATAATGCGGCGATGGTGGCTGCCGCCGGTTATGCCCGGCTCAGTCGGGGTGAGGTGTCTGACCTTAACCTGGATGTTATTCCCAATTCTCCGCTGGAGTTACAGCGTGGCGGTTAAAATAGAAGCGGTTGATGCGGATAAGCCCGGTTTGCCGGTAATCCAGAGGGCGGCAAAGCTGATATTATCTGGCGAGGTAGTAGTCTGCCCCACGGATACCGGCTACGCTTTTTCGGCAAACGCCCTGGATGCGGATGCGGTGGCCAAAGTATTTGCCCTGAAGGGGCGCGCCTTTGCCAACCCGATACATGTGGCGGTGGGCTCCGTGGATGAGGCGGCAAAATACGCCTATATCAACCGGGCTGCGGCGCACCTTTCCCGGCGCTTTCTTCCCGGCGCTCTGACACTGGTACTGCCGCGGCGGGAGGTTATCCCCGCCGTGCTGGTTGGCGGGCGGGAGACGGTTGGTATCCGCATTCCGGCTAACAAGGTAATGCTAAATCTGGCTGACATGGCAGGTCTACCGCTGACCGCTACCAGTGCCAATATCAGCGGCCAACCGACTCCTTACGATGCTGAGGAAGTTGTCGAGCAACTGGGACAGAATATTGAGAATATTGCGCTGGTCCTGGACCAGGGGCCATTGCCGGCGCAGGGATTATCAACTATAGTTGACCTTACGGTAAGCCCGCCGCAACTCCTCCGCCAGGGGCTTATCGATTGGGATGAAATAAAGCAGGTTTTACAGTCGGTATAAAGGAGGCCGGGTAATGCGCATCGCTATCGGCAGTGACCACCGTGGCTTTGAGCTCAAACAGTATGTTATCAGTTTGATTGAGGAAACCGGACATAGTTATCGGGATCTCGGCTGTTATAGCCGTGATTCGGTGGATTATCCTGATATCGCCAGGGAGGTAGCCGGAGCGGTGGCCGGGGGGGATTTTGACTTTGGGATTTTGCTGTGTGGCACCGGTATCGGTATGAGCGTTGCCGCCAACAAGGTAGACGGTATCCGGGCAGCGCATTGCTATAATGCTTTCACCGCTCGCCGGGCCCGCCAGCATAATAATGCCAATATTCTGTGTCTGGGTGCGGAGGAAGGTAAAGCATTGATACCGGTTATCCTTGATACTTTTTTGACTACAGGGTTTGAGGGTGGCCGGCACCAGCAGCGAATAGATAAGATTAAGGCACTGGAGGAAGAGTAAAACACGCGGTGTTGGTTTGACAATAAAACTAGGCCTGTGCTATCGTTAGGTACGGGCTAGAGGTAGTGATTAGTCCCTTTGGTCCGTCTGGATGGGCGGTCTTTTTTTTAGCTTCAAGTTTGGAGGGTGCGAATCATGAAAAGCGATGCAGCGAAGAAAGGAATCGAGAGGGCGCCCCACCGGGCTTTACTGCATGCCGTAGGCTGCACGCGCGACGAGATAGATAAACCGTTTATCGGCGTCATTAACAGCTTCACCGAGATTGTGCCCGGTCACATCCACCTGCGCGGCATCGCTGAGGCGGTCAAGGCGGGGGTAAGGGAGAGGGGCGGTGTTCCTTTTGAGGTCAATACCATTGCGGTGTGCGATGGCATCGCCATGAACCATTTTGGTATGAAGTTCAGCCTGCCCAGTCGGGAACTGATTGCCGATTCGGTGGAAATCGTGGCTGAAGCCCATGCCTTTGATGCTCTTGTCTTCATCCCTAACTGTGACAAGATTATCCCCGGGATGCTGATGGCGGCGGTACGGCTGAATTTGCCGGCGATATTTGTCAGCGGAGGGCCGATGCTGGCGGGGCGGCGGGGTGACCATAATGAAAAAATCGACCTCAGTTCTGTTTTCGAAGGGGTGGGGGCGGTAAGCAGCGGTAAGATGAGCCAGGAAGAGCTACAGCAACTGGAGGAGTTAGCCTGCCCCGGCTGTGGTAGCTGCTCGGGGATGTTCACGGCTAATACCATGAACTGTCTCACCGAAGTCCTGGGGCTGGGGCTGCCCGGTAATGGTACCATTCCGGCGGTTGATGCCCGGCGGCAGGGTCTGGCCAGAGAGGCCGGGCGGCAGGTTATGCAGCTGCTGGCGGATGATCTCCGCCCGCGTGATGTTATTACCGGTGACGCCGTCTATAATGCCTTTGCGGTTGATATGGCACTGGGCGGCAGCACCAATTCTGTTTTGCATGTAAAAGCCATCGCCCATGAGGCGGGGGTTGACTTTCCCCTGACCAGGATAAACGAAATAAGCGAGCGTACTCCATATCTCTGTAAATTAAGACCGTCCGGGGGTAACCATCTGGAGGACCTGGACCGGGCGGGTGGTATCCCGGCGGTAATGGCCGAGATAAAAGGGATGTTAAAGCTGAAGGCAAAGACAGTAACCGGAAAGACGGTGGCTGAGAATATTGCTAACCGTCAGATTCTGGACAAAGAGGTCATTCGCCCGGTGGACAAGGCTCACTCGGCCACCGGGGGGCTAGTGATGCTGTTTGGTAATCTGGCGCCGGAGGGTGCCGTGGTCAAGAGGGCGGCGGTAGCGCCGGAGATGATGGTTCATCAGGGGCCTGCCCGGGTGTTTGACTCTGAGGAGGCAGCGACGAAAGCAATCATGGACGGCGCCATCAAGAAGGGTGATGTGCTGGTGATTCGTTACGAGGGTCCCCGGGGAGGGCCGGGGATGAGAGAGATGCTAACGCCCACTTCGCTATTAAGCGGCATCGGTATGGATAAAGAAGTGGCGTTGATTACTGACGGGCGTTTTTCCGGGGCAACCCGTGGCGCGGCTATCGGGCATGTTTCCCCTGAGGCAGCCAGCCGGGGTACTATCGCTGCCTTGCAAGAAGGGGATATAATAAGTATTGATATTCCCAATTACAAACTTGACGTAAAACTTACCGATAATGAAATAAATAATCGCCTTGCGGCGTTAGGTGATTTTGACCCCAAAGTGAAGACGGGCTATCTCAAACGCTACACTGATAGAGTATCTTCCGCTAGCACCGGCGCCGTATTTAGCGATTAAGGGGGAGATAATGAAGCGGACTGGTGCCCAAGTTGTCTGTGAAGGCATGGTGCAGGAAGGTGTAGAGGTTATTTTCGGTTTTCCCGGCGGCTCTGTACTGCCGCTATATGACACTTTACCCAAATATCCCGAACTGCGTCATATTCTGGTGCGCCATGAACAGGGCGCGGCTCATGCTGCGGATGGTTATGCGCGGGTTACGGGTAAAGTAGGGGTATGCCTGGCGACTTCTGGCCCGGGGGCTACCAATCTGGTAACCGGTATCGCCAATGCTTACCTTGATTCGGTGCCGATAGTAGCTATTACCGGTCAGGTAGCCAGGCCGTTTATTGGTAAGGATGCTTTTCAGGAGATAGATATAACCGGTATCACGGTTCCCATTACCAAACAGAATTACCTGGTTCTTGATACCAATGAATTGCCCCGAATAATAAAAGAGGCCTTTCATATCGCAAGGAGCGGGCGTCCCGGGCCGGTGCTGATTGACATCCCGCGGGATGTGTTTATAGAACAGACAGAGGTG
>CAYOKF010000029.1:0-12375 GCA_964404475.1 uncultured Dehalococcoidaceae bacterium
TCGGTTACCAGGGCGCGAGCTATAGCTACCCGCTGTGTCTCACCACCGGAAAGCGTCCTGGCATTCCTACTCCGGTAGTCCTGCATACCCACCAGTTCCAGGGCATTATCCACCTTCCGCTGTATATGCCCGCCCTGCTCATGCCGGCATTTTAATCCATAGGCTACGTTGTTAAAAACATCCATCGTAAATACCACCGGTTTCTGCTGCACACAGGCCATCCGCCGACGGGCTTCCAGCCGTGCCCGTTCATTATGCGTAACATCAACTCCGTTAAAAATGATTCTGCCCGATGTTGGCAGTTGCAGCAGGTCAAGCAGCCTGATTAGCGTCGTCTTACCGGAACCGGTCGGGCCGATAAGGGCAAAGGCTTCCCCCTCCCGGATAGTGACGGTTATTCCTTTCAGTAGCCGGTGTCCCTGATATTCTTTGACCAGTTCCATAGCTTCCAGCGAAGCCATTATTCCTCCCTGTGTTGCAGGCGATTCAGGATTATATTGATTGCCAGCGCCAGGATAATAAGAATGATGCCCAGCGCTATGGCGAGTTCTATTTCCCCCTTGGATGTCTCCAGTGAAATCGCCGTGGTGATAGTCCGGGTAAAGCCCCTGATATTGCCGCCCACCATCAGGGAAAGCCCGACCTCCGATATAGCCCGGCCAAATCCCATTATCAATGCCGCCAGTATGGCAAAGCGGGCTTCTCTAATCACCAGGGCTGTCGCCTGAAATCTGTTAGCGCCGAGAGAAACCGCGGTTTCAATTACCGCCCTATCCACACCGCTCAGCGCGGAAATGACAAGGCCGGTGATTATCGGTGATACCAGCAGCACCTGCCCGATGACAATGGCGGCAGGGGTAAACAACAGTCCCAGGTTGCCCAGCGGGCTGGCACGGGAAATAAACACAAAGACAAAGAGACCGATAGCGACAGTAGGCACACTGTAGAGTGTCTGCGTGAGGTTAATAATCAACCTCTTGCCCCGGAAGCTGTTGAAATGAATGAAACTGCCCAGTGGTATGCACAGCAGCGCGGCGATGCTACAGGAGGTCGCCGCAAGCGCCAGCGACCTCCCGGCAATTTCCATCACTTCCGGGTCAAGGGTAATGATGAGTTCTAATGCTTTAAGAAATCCCTGCCAAACCTCGGTCAAATCACTCTATCCGTTAAAATATCACTAAGATGCGGGCTCAGCCCCGGCACATGGAGTGAATAATTGCATGCCATATTCTTTGACTCCATATTTACCAATCAACTCCTGTACTTCAGGTGAAGTAAGGAAGCTCACCATGTTGCCGGCCATTTCTCCCTTTACTTTCGGGTTAACCTCGGGATTACCGGCAATAACGGAATATACATTAAGCAGTATACCACCCTTGTCCACGATGGGTACCAGCGAGGCTTCTCCCTGGTAAGAGAGAAAAGTCCCCATGTCAGTCAGCGTATAGCCCTGTTTTTCACTGGTCATAAGCAGCGTGGGGCCCATACCCCGCCCGGCTTCCACGTACCACTCTCCTGCTCCCCTCACTGCTTCATAGTCGTATCCGGCAGCCTTCCATATCGCCTTTTCTTTGGAGTGGGTACCGGAATCATCTCCCCTGGAAATAAAGCTGGCGCTGCCCATTTCATAAAGCTTCTTAACAGCGTCTTCTGGTGTCATACCCTTGATACCGGCCGGGTCACCGGCGGGCCCGACGATAAGAAAGTAGTTATAGGCAAAGGGCACACGCTCAATGCCATAACCTTCACTGACAAATGTCTCCTCACGGGCCTTGGAATGCACGGTGATAACGTCAACATCACCCCTCATCCCGTACTCCAGGGCAATACCGGTGCCGGCATAGAGGACATCAACCTCAACACCGTATTTCTCTTCAAACATCGGCTCAAGGTAGCCCCAGAGGCCGGTGTCGTATAGGCTGGTCGTGGTCGCCACCCGCAGTCGCTGCTTGGGCGGCATAGGTTCATCACCCGCCGAAGTGGTTCCGGCACAACCGGCTATACCCAGAACCAGGCTTAAACTTATTATAACACTCGTTAACAAAAAGATTCCCTTTTTCATATTCCTCCTTCAGCAACCCGACATGAATTTTCTACACTTTCCGGAAAAGTTATACTGGCAGATACAACCCACAATCAAGCCGTAGCTTATCCTCCTTTCTCCAATCACGGTAAACCGGCCTAATTCGCGTGTTATCCACCGGCTTGCCCTTGTGGATTTGTTAAAGGTCAGTTATAACGGGAAGATTATCGACAGAAAGTAGTCATGCCCGTCTGCGCGGTATCATACCCGCCAACATGAGCAACGACATTTCTGAATTCCTGGCTACTGATAATCTCTAAAAGCGGAGACAACAGTTTGCTCCTGAAGTTCTCTTCCGGTATCACCAGGTCATACCGTTCTTTTAACAGGGATATAAAACCGAGATTACAGGACCGTGCGGCCGCCTCTATTCCCAGGCCACAGTCCGCTTCACCCCGGTTGATGCTGGTGGCAACCGCCAGGTGCGTATCCAGTTCCCTTTCGTAGCCACGAACCATATCAGGTGATATGCCGCGCCGGCGCAGCTCAAGGTCAAGGAGTACCCGGGTACCGGAACCGCTCTGCCTGTTGACAAAGGTTATGTCACGGCGTCCCAAGTCTTCAAGCCCAGCAATCTTCTTGGGATTATTTTTAGTGAACATGAGGCCCTGAATCCGATAGGCCAGGTGAACGATGGCTGCGGCTCGACCCGGTAAAATGCGCCTGACGTACGGGTAGTTATATTCCCCTGTTTCCTCATCCAGCAAATGTATACCAGCCAGGTGAGATCTACCCTCCTGAAGAGCAATAAGACCACCCAGACTGCCGGCGAAGGTTATGTCAACATCGGTCTCAGGGTTTCTTTCCTTGAATTGACTTACCAGGATATTTAACGCCAAATCGTGACTGGCGACTATCATGATAGTACCTGAATCCTTAATCTTACTCACCCCGGGGCCGGATAAATCAGCCGAATTCTTGCTCTCCTCACGCCAGCGGGACAGGTTAAGATGAAAGGCTGCTTCAAGCTCCTCAAGACTGTAACCCAGGCTCAATGCTTCAACAATATGGTTGCTGGCCATGTCAGCGAGGCGGCTCTCACGCAACCTGGTCAGCTTCGGGTCATTAGCCCTGGTTGACACCACGGTGCCGCCGCCGCGCCTGGCTACCACTATCTTCTCCTGCTCAAGCTCTAGGTAAGCCCTCACTATGGTTCCCGGGTTGACCTGCAAAGAAGTTGCCAGGTGCCTGATTGTCGGCAAATGCTCCCCGGCCTGAAGCCGGTTGGTAGCGACAAGCTGCCTGACCTGCTCCGCTATCTGTTGATATAGAGGAGTACCCGCCGTCTGATCAAGGTGTATATCTATCATTCTAAATACTCGATTTTTTGTATTATTTGTATTAGGTAAAGTATAACAAGTAACACAAAAAAAGGCAAGCCTTCTTCCGGCTCAGCGATAAATATTAGAAGAATGTAGACCGGTTCAAGGTGGCAGATGAAAAAGCCCCGGTTACTCTGATGCCCGATTGGGAACAGAGGTATGACCAACAAATCTGCATTTCCCCGGCTCTATGTTTGCATGGCAAGGCTCATTCAGCTATAATGTCCACTACCGTGGTGAGAAGTGGTAACCTCAAGCGCCCGAAAATAATTTCGATAAGGGGTCATTAGCAATGCCCTCACTCCAAATCCCTGAAACCTGGGATGGCGAGGCCGATGTCATTGTAGTCGGCGCCGGTACTGCGGGACTGCCGGCCGCTATTACCGCCGCCGATAGAGGAGCCGAAGTAATCATACTGGAAACCTGGAGCGGCCCGGCCAGTAGCCTGGCGCTCATCGCCGGTGGCACACCCTTCGCCGGCACCGATCTTCAACAAGAAAATGGCATTCAAGACTCGCCTGAAGAGCTATTCCGGGAAGCCGTCGAGACAAGCGGTGGCTCCCCAGAACTCTGGAGAGTGGTAGCAGACACACAACTGGAGACCTACGAATGGCTTAAAGGATTGGGGGCCAAAGCGGTTGAGCTATGGTCTGCCCCGGGAAATATCGTAATGCGAATTCACAGGTGGGAAGGTCATGGTGCTCACCTTCTTAAGATTCTCAGGGAAACTGCCGAGAGTAAGGGTATCAAGATACTCTTCCGACACCGGGCCAGGAGTCTCGTCCTTAATCCGGAAACAAACAGGGTTATTGGTATTAAGGCTGAACACGCGGATGAGACCCTGAACTTCAAGGCGAGGAAAGCGGTCATCCTGGCCACCGGCGGCTTTATCAGAAATAAAGAACTCGTCAAAGAGTATGGCCCCTACTACGCCAACTGTGTACCGGTAACACCCCCAACCCACCTGGGTGATGGACTTAAAATGGCTCTGGATTTAGGTGCGGCGACAGAAGGAATAGGGCTGGCAGTATGTCCCTCCATTTCAGTCTGTACTGAAACTAACCGCACGACGACACTGCACGGCTCCGGTAGTATTTCAGTGACCCGGGATGCCAGAAGATGGGCTGACGAAGCGGGGCCTCCCTATACTATTACGCTCAGAGAGCTTATACGCCAATACCCGGATGGCGCCCACTTTGTAATTTATGACAGCAAGATTAGAGAAGTAGCTTCCCCGGAAAGCTACCGCCAGGTAAAGGAGTATAAGAAGGATTCCATAAAGGAGCTGGCCCAGGCCGTGGGCCTCCATCCCGAAGCCCTGGTGGAAACAGTAAGTGAGTATAACTCTAATATCGATAAATACGGTTATGACATTAAGTATGGCCGGCGGTCCTGGGGAGCAAGTCTGGGCAACCAGCCGCCTCCCAAAATTGATACGCCGCCCTTCTACGCTGTTAAATGCAAGGTCTCTTTAAGTTCGCTCAAGGGCGGTATAAGAATTAATACCAGGGCCCAGGTAATGAATCAGTACGGTGATGTCATTCCCGGGCTTTATGCCGCCGGTGAGATAACGGGAGGTTTAACGGGTAAACCTGAAGCCTACTATACCGGCTCCATGACATTGGGCGCATTTGTCTTCGGAAGACTGGCGGGAGAAAATGCCACCGCCTTATAAGGCCACCTGTCACCCGTCATTTTCCGTTTTATCTATTGACTCTTGCAATAGGTTAATCTGCCGCTGCAATCTTCTCTGGTTACGCTGCATAAATAAAATATAGCCAAAGACTATCGCCCAGATAACGGTATAGGCGGCAAAAAGATACCCCAAATTTTCCATAACACTAACCCCCCTATCCTGTGTGCATACTTTTCAAACGTTTCAGCGCCGTATCCAGAGATTTAAGATTGGCACTCTGAATAGTTAACAGAACATACAATACGGTAAAGGCGGCGATACACACCAGCAAAGTCACCAGCATTGGCGTTGTGAGCCCACCCTCAAAGATTATGGTGGTTGGATGCTGTGTCCGCCACAGGTTTACCGTCAGAAAAACAAGGGGCACATCGATAAAACCGACAATGCCTACCACCGCACTAAACCGGGCACCCCGGGCTGGTTCGGTGGCAAAACCACGCACCAGAAGATAGGCCACATAAATAAGCCAGAGCACCAGTGATGTTGTCAAACGCGCATCCCATGTCCACCAGATTCCCCAGACCGGTTTCCCCCATATCGGCCCGGTAATCAAGACCAGCGTGGTGAAAATAACCCCTGCCTCTGCCGAAGCGCAGGCAATGGCATCCCACTTCATCTCCCGCTTGGAAAGATAAAGAATACTGAATATAAAAGTGACAAAAAATGCCAGAAAGCTGACCCAGGCTACAGGCACGTGAAAATAGAATATGCGCTGCACTATACCGGTATGTTTCTCAGTGGGCACATATAAGAAGACCATATAGAGAGCCGCTATCATCAAAACAAATCCCAGCTCCAGAAGTCCATTGTTTCTCAGAGAGCGTTTGATGTTCATATGTATCCCGTCTCCTATCAGGTGTTCCTGGCTACTCTTCAATCACAAATTCAAAGACCAGCGTAGCTACCACCAGATAAATGATATCAAAGGCAATTATTACTTGCAGCCATGTTAACATATCAGCCCAGGGTGCGCCAGCCAGCACTGGTGCAGTAGCCTTAACGGCAGCGACAATCACCGGAACAACAATGGGCAGAAAGAGAATGGGAAGCATAATATCCCGGGCACGGGTGTTTATGGCTAAGGCTGAAAATAAGGTACCCACGGCCGCAAAGCCGATAACGGTTAATACGATAACCAGGGCTAGTCTGGGCAGCAAGAGAGGCAGGTTAAAAAGAACAAGGAATACAGGCGTAATAATGACAGCAACAGCCAGCATGAAAGTGAAGCTGCCCGCCAGCTTCCCCCAGTAGATGACAGCACGGTCCACAGGGCAGAGCATCAGACCCTCCAGACGTGAGTTCTCCTTCTCCATGGCGAAAATACGGTTGAAACCAATGACGCCACCGAAGGTTAGAGCTACCCATAGAATACCGGGAGCTACTGTCTCTCCCATGCCAGCCCCCATGTCAAAAGCAAAACTGAAAATCACCAGCACCAGCAGGGCAAAGACTAAAACAGAGACTACTATTTCCCTGGTTCTAAGCTCCGCCAGTATATCCTTCCGGAAAACGGTAAGGACTTTGACAAATGACTTGTTCACATTCCCGTCCCCGTATACTGGTCATATACCTGTTGAAAGTTCGCCTTGTCTATCTTATGTTTAGCTGCCTGATAGACGATTCTGCCCCGGTCCAGGATAATTATACGGTCACCCAGTTCCAACCCTCGCTCCAGGTTATGAGTGGTCATCACCACGGTACGACCACCGGTGTTGAGACCCCCCAACATGTCTCTTATCACAGTACTGGCATGCGGGTCGAGGCCGACCTCAGGCTCATCAAGAAAGAGTATTGAAGGATTATGCAGAACCCCGCGAGCAATAGAAACTCTCTGCTGCTGGCCGCGTGAGAGCGTGCCTATCCGGTCATATCGGCGAGACTCAAGCTGTACCCAGGATATCACGTCATGGATTTTCTGCTCCAAATCCGCGACGTCATACATTTTACCGTAGAACTTAAGGTTTTCGTAAACAGTAAGGTCATCATAGAGAAAGGTTTCGTGGCTGACCAGGCTTATCTTGCGCCGGATTTGTGCCGGTTTATCACGGATATGCATACCATCCAGCCACACTCCGCCGGAGGAAGGCTTGACGAGGGTAGACATTATTTTAACCAGAGTTGTTTTCCCGGCGCCGTTGGGGCCAAAGATAACCAGACACTCACCCTTGCTTACCTGCAAGTCTATACCTCTCAGGGCATGATGCTCCCCGAATGACTTGGTCAGCCCCCGGATTTCAATAGCACAGGGAACAGGAGCCAGCACTCCATCATTCATCCTTGCCCTCTTTTTTCCTTCTTTTCATCAGGTAAACAACAATGCCGGCGATTAATCCGGCAATGATAACACACGGTATTACGAAGGTTAACTGACTACCTTTAGATAAATCAACAAGGTGAAGGTTCAGCACAGTGCCGGGCAGCAGGTTTTCTCCCTGGAAGTGGATGAAGCGCTCACCGGTGCCCGTAATTACCGGCTCGGCTGGCGCTAACCGGTCAGTGGTAACCTCAAGATACTCACCTCCTACCATAAGTTCAAGATTATCTGTGGGGTAGTCAACCGCCAGAAAAATGGTAAATTCAGCAGAGTCCGGTTTGGCCAGCCGGTAAGAGAAGGCAAGCTGTCTCTCGCCCGGAGGAAACGGCACCAGATAGGTAACCCGGTTACCATCAAGAAACCGGTAATCTTGCATCAGCTCCTGCGGAGCCTCAAAACCGGTTACACCCTCGGGTAGGGTAAAGACCAACGATCCATTTGTACCTGCATATGTCTTGTCTCCCTCATTAATCAGCCCAAAAATTTGGGTTAGCTGCAGGTTCTCTTCTTCAACACTAAGAATGATATGTGATAGCCTGACCCGTATCGCCTCATCGCTGGCGGTAGCGTCACAGACCCAAACCTCTACGTGAGCCGTTACCTCGCCCGTTTCAAAAACAACCGGATAGTAGTAATCTACTTCCATGTATCTGGCCGTGACCAGATATTCATGCTCCCGGGCAACATTATCAAACCGGAATTTACCCTCATTGTCGGTTACGGCAGTCCTTGTTTCCGCCATCACATTATCAATATATATTATCAGGGTTACCTCCATTTCAGCCACGCTACCACCACCCTCAGTATCATTGGTTACCTGCCCGTCAATTACACCGTCAAATGACTCCTGAGCGAGGGCTGTTACAGGTAACCCAAAAATCTTTAATATTAACAGGATGGCAATAAAAATACGCATAATCTAACCTTCAGCGCTATCTAGCTGCCTGCCCTCAGCAAAGAAGGCAACAGCCCCTCCCAACAAGAAGAATCCACCCCCCACCCATATCCAGACAATCAAGGGGTTCACCAGAACCCTGAAAGTAGCTGATTTATCCTCAGGATTAAAGCCGGTCCACACCAGAGAAACAAACAAGTCCTCGGCTGGCGTGGTACGTACAGCTACTTCAGCGAAGTGGTCCCTATGACTGAACCAGTAATCATAGCTAGGATGCATAACTCCTGCCATGCCGCCATTCTTACTTACCAACATGGCAGCAACCGCACTCGCTTTCACGTTATCCTGCTTCAGTCTTAGCTCCTGGTAGGTGAACTCATATTTACCGATGTTCAAAGACTCACCAATATCAAGTGTTGCCGTTCTCTCCAGGCTGTAGAAAGAGGAGGCAATGACACCAAGAGCAATGAGAATAACACCAATATGAGCAAGAAAGCCGCCGTAACGCGCACGGCTGCCGTTAATAAGAGCGAAGAAGGCACGTATCCAGTTTTCTCCAATAGTACGGTGCCGGGATTTTACACCACGATACCATTCCTGAAACATGATAAAAAGCGGGAAACCACATACTGTTACTACCGCAATATACCAGCGGCCGATTCCTGAAATAAAAATGGCTGCATTAATAACCAGTATGGCGATCATTATGTACAGAAAGTCCCGCTTAGCCGACCTCCAGGTTGATTTTCCCCAGCCAAGCACCGGACAAACTCCCATAAAAAACACCAGAATCAGCATGAGAGGCCCGCAGCTTCTATCAAAAAAACCGCGGTCTAGAGCTATCTTCATTCCTCCTAATGCTTCACTTACCTGTGGCAATACCGTGCCGAGAAAAATAACGAATACCAGAGCTGCCAAAATAACATTGGTAAGAAGAAAAGCACCTTCCCTGGAGATAAGAGAGGCTGGTTTTTCCTCTCTCTCCAAATCACGGCGGCGGTATAATAGCCACATTGAACCGAATACCGTTATCAGCATGGCCGCCAAAATGTACGGCGGGAAGGGAGAGCCATAGAAGCCATGCAGGGGAGATTCAATACCACCGTGGGTGATGAACGGACTGAGTAAGGTAAAAACGAAGGTGAATATGATGAGATAAAAACTCCATGTTTGCAGATAGTTCCGCTGCCTTCGCATGGCAACTGAATGTAGAAAAGCGGTTCCCAGCAACCAGGGCATCAACCCGGCATTCTCTACGGGATCCCACGCCCAGTATCCTCCCCAGCCCAGTTCATTATAAGACCACCACATTCCCACGATATTGCCGATGCCCAGTGTGCACCAGGAAAAGATTGCCCAGTGCCTTACCCTGATAGTCCATTCATTCCCGGCGCTCCGGGTGATGAGCGCTGACATAGCCAGGGCAAACACCACGGCAAAGCCGGCAAACCCCAGGTACAACAAAGGCGGATGGATCAGCATGCCGAAGTTCTGCAGTAAAGGATTCAATCCGAAACCATCAACAGGAGGCGATGGATGCCTGGCAAAGATGTTCACCCTAAAGGCAACCAGGGCCACATAAAACACCTCTATGATAGCCAGTATCGCCAGTGCGTAAAGAATACCCTGCCCGTTGTTGTTTCTCTTTTGAATAACCAGCCAAGTGGCAAACAGTGAAATTAGCCAGCCCCAGAAGAACATAGAGCCCGCTTTACCGGCATACAGGGCACTCAGCGTATAGACGGCGGGCAGATCCCGGCTGGCATGCTCAGCTACAGCCCTGATACTGAAGTCTTTAGTAAAAAAGGCGTATAAAATTATAGCCAGTGCCAGCGTGTACAGCACAAAAACTACAATGGCACTGATCCGGGCGCTTGCCAAAATGCGTCCGGACCCACCCCTGGCACCAACTAGCGAGGTTACTGCCGAGAATACGGCTACCGGGAGAGCTAATATTAAAGCGATGTGACCTGCTTCTGCCATATACAAATACTATTCTAATTCCAGGGATTCATACTTTGAGGGGCACTTCAGTATGAGCTGACTGGCCCGAAATACCCCGTCGGCGTAATATTTCCCCTCGACTAATATACTAGAGCCTGCCTTGAAGTTGCTGGGTTTGGCACCCCGGTAGAGAACCATCATATCATCACCACCCTCGGTTATGACGAACCTGAGCTCAAGGTCTTCCGCGTTCCATTCAACAGAATTATTCGCTATTTCTCCCGCCACTCTCAAATTAGTGTCATGAAGTTCAGTGCCCCTGGCGAAGAATTCACTTACGGTGACATAGTAACTAACTGAACTGCCGAAGCTCAGGTAAAACAGGTAACCTAACACTATTATCAGTATTAATCCCGCAACCACGTACCTTTTTTTCAAACGCTTTATCCTTGATGAACTTCAACCCAAGACCATTTTCCAGTCTACTCTGGTAGCATTGAAGAGTCAACGAAAACAGCTTGGGCACGTAGACTAACAACCTCTTTGCATAAGCTAATCTAATTTACCTTTTGGCACCTATTGACTCATCCCATGCTGTTATGTTATATTTTACACTAAATCATAGAAGTTTTTTATATTATTTGTTAGAGGTTTTATATTCCTTCTCCCGGTAAGTTTAAAGGCGCTCACCATTGGCCAGAATTGGTTAGCTTTTACCAGTGCTTGTGCCAGTGCTAAATAAAAACACACCAAGAAAAACAAGGAGGAGTATTGATGCGAGAAAGATTATGGTGCAGCGTAACCACCATTATTGTCCTGCTGGCATTATTGGTGGCATTACCCCTGCTCAGTGCCTGTGGCGCGGGAGAAGAACCAGCTCCTGCCCCAGCTCCGGCACCAGCTCCGGCCCCATCACCAGCCCCGGCTCCGGCAGAATCGGAATTTGATGCAGTTAAAGACGCCGTTGCTGAATACCTGACTCAAACAGCCCCGAACGTAAAGGCAGCCGATTTGCACATGAGTATCGCCGAAGATGATGCTCCGTATATAGTAAGTCTTCGCAAGGCAGAAGATTATGCCAAAGGACACATCCCAGGAGCAGTTAATATTGCTTTTAGCGAACTGACCACACTCCCCAAAGATGAGGAGATTTTGGTATATTGCTATACAGGGCAGTCAGCTTCGTTTGCGGCAGCCCTGCTTGGCACCCTTGATTACGATGTTCAGAACCTGCTGCACGGCATGTCTTCCTGGTCAACGGACCCCGCTGTTTACATATCGCGCTTTAACCCTGAGACGGACCAGGGTGACTTTGCCGTTGAGACTACAGCAAACGAGGGTGGAACCTTTAGCTTCCCCGAACTAGAAAACACCACTTCAAATGACGCGGATGAAATCGTTTTGGCTGCGGCAAAAACGGTAGCGCCCAAGTACATCACCGCCGCTGACCTGAACATGAAGATAGCTGAAGATGAGGATATGACCATTGTCAGCATGCGTAATGCGGATGACTATGCCACCGGCCATGTTCCCGGTGCCATTAACATCGGTTTGAGCAGCCTGGCGGACAACCTTGACAAGATTGACCCGGATGCACCGGTATATTTATACTGCTACACAGGGCATTCTGCTGCTCAGGGAGCATCCCTGTTGAACATGCTCGGATATGATGCTTACAGCCTGAAGTTCGGCATGTGTTCATGGAGCAGTGATGAGGCGGTTAACATGGGAAAATGCTTTGATGCCGCCGGTGTCCAGGGTTACGAAGTTGAAAAATAAACTCCTCAAAGTTAAGGGAGTATAAACAGGGTAGCGTGGACTGACCAGTCCGCGCTACCGGGGAAATGGAAGTGGCGCGATGAAGAAATTAGTTTTTGCAGTAGTCGGAGTGCTCGTTCTAGTTCTTCTCGTAGTCGGCGGCTGCGCTAAAAAGGAACCTGCCGCAATAACCCCGGAAGAAGGCAAGGCGGTAGTAAGTTCCTGTGTCAGTTGCCACAGTGATGAAGACCGTCTTGAGGAAGTAGCTACACCAGAAGAAAAGGCGGAGTCAGAAGAAACCACAGGCGAAGGCTGAGGAGGAGAAGTACCTCCGTTGGAGGTATGGGAAAAGGTCTTCCTGGG
>CAYOKF010000030.1:0-11899 GCA_964404475.1 uncultured Dehalococcoidaceae bacterium
TTTAACGTTGAAGGCCGGCGGCGCGGATGTGGCGTTATGCGCTTCCAATCCGCTGAGTACTCAGGACGATGTGGCGGCAGCCCTGGTGGACTATGGTATCCCCACCAATGCCATTAAGGGGGAGGATGAGGTTACTTATTACCGGCATATTGATAGTGCTCTGGAGCATAAGCCGCACATCACCGTTGATGACGGGGCTGACCTGGTTAGTATGCTGCATACCAAGCGGAGCGACTTACTGGGTGACGTTATCGGTGGTACTGAAGAGACCACTACCGGCGTTATCCGCCTGCGCAGTCTGGCCAAGTCAGGCAATCTGAAATATCCTATCATTGCGGTGAATGATGCTCAGACGAAACACCTTTTTGACAACCGTTATGGCACCGGGCAGAGTACCATTGATGGTATAACCCGTGCCACCAATATTCTCTGGGCGGGTAAGAAGGTGGTAGTCTGCGGCTATGGCTGGTGCGGCCGTGGTGTGGCCATGCGTGCCAAGGGGATGGGTGCCCAGGTAGTTGTCGTCGAGGTGATGCCGGTCCGCGCCCTGGAAGCGGCAATGGATGGTTTCCAGGTGATGCCGCTGCTTGAGGCAGCCAGAGTGGGCGATATCTTCATTACTGTTACCGGGGATAAACATGTTATTGACCAGGCTCACCTTGAGGTGATGAAGGACGGGGCGATTCTGGCCAACAGCGGACATTTCAATGTGGAGCTAAATATACCGGCTCTGGAGGGCATGGCCCGTCATAAGCGGGAAATACGCGCGTTTGTGGACGAGTACCAGCTGCCTGACGGGCGCTGTATTTACCTGCTTGGCGAGGGCAGGCTTATCAATCTGGCGGCGGCAGAGGGGCATCCAGCCAGCGTGATGGATATGAGCTTTGCCAACCAGTCTCTCTGTATGGAGCATCTGGTTAATAGTCAGGGGAGTCTGTCTGCGGGGGTTTATCCGGTGCCGGAAGAAATCGACCAGCAGGTAGCCAGCTTAAAGCTGAAGGCGATGGGTCTGGGAATTGATACCCTGACATCGGAGCAAGAGAAATATCTGGCCAGCTGGGAAGAAGGAACATAGCGGCCAGCCGCCGTTAGCTAGCCAGGCAACTTCTGACAATGGAGGGAAAATGACCAATAGTTTCAACAGTTCCAATAATTACATGCTTACCTCGGAATCGGTTACCGAGGGACACCCGGATAAGATATGTGACCAGGTATCGGATGCTATTCTGGACTCCATTATGGAGAAAGACCCGTACGGCAGAGTGGCCTGTGAGACGGCGGCAACCACCGGTTTGATTCTAGTCATGGGAGAGATTACCACAGACTGCTACGTCGAGGTGCCACAGATAGTGAGAAAAGTAGTCGAAGATATCGGTTATACCAAACCGGAATATGGCTTTGATAACCTCTCCTGCGGCGTCATGGTTTCCATCAACTCGCAGTCTCCTGACATTGCTGTTGGAGTGGGCGAGTCAGCGGAGGCAAAGCGGGGATCTCAAGACGAGCTGGACAGGGTTGGCGCCGGGGACCAGGGGATGATGGTCGGCTTTGCCTGTAACGAGACACCGGAGCTGATGCCGCTGCCTATTTCTCTGTCGCACAAACTCTGCCAGCGCCTCGCGCAGGTCAGGAAGACGCAGGTTCTGTCTTACCTCCGCCCGGACGGTAAATCACAGGTTACCGTGGAGTACAGCAACGGTTTACCGAAGCGCATTGACAGCGTGGTTATTGCCGCCCAGCATGATGATGATGTTGACTATGGCCGGATTGAGCGGGACATAATTGAGCAGGTGATAAGGCAGGTGGTTCCGGACGAATTGATTGATGATAAGACCAAATACTACGTTAACAGTACCGGTCGTTTTGTAATCGGCGGGCCGGTTTCAGATACCGGTTTTACCGGACGTAAGATCCTGGTGGATACCTATGGCGGTATCGCCCGGCACGGTGGCGGGGCTTTCTCCGGGAAAGACCCCACCAAGGTGGACCGTTCCGGGGCCTATATGGCGCGCTACGTATCCAAAAATATTGTCGCGGCTGGCCTGGCAGACCGGCTGGAATTACAGGTTTCCTATGTTATCGGTGTTGCTCATCCCCTTTCTATTTCTATCGAGGCTTTCGGTACGGCAAAGGTAGAAAATCAGCTTATCAAAGACCTGATTAATCAGCACTTTGACCTGAGACCCGGGGCTATCATTCGTGACTTTAACCTGCGCCGTCCCATTTACCGCCAGACCGCCGCTTACGGGCACTTCGGCCGGGATGACCTTGACCTGCCCTGGGAAAAAACAGACAAGGCAGAGATTCTGCGCAAAGCGGCGGGTTTGTAATTTGTAATGTGTAATATGCGCACTCAGGTTTTTACCCACATCACTCCCAGGAGATATTGAATCTGAGAGGCGCCAAGCCACTCTTCTATTATAAGTCTCCCCGCTGTCCTGCTTAGGAGAGGGGAGCTAAGGGGGTGAGTCAGGTAGATAACCCCATCAAATTCGGCACAGACGGCTGGCGGGCGATTATCGCCAGGGATTTCACCTTTGCCAACGTGCGTGCCTGCGCGCAGGGAGTGGCGGACTACCTGCAACTGGCTGGCCTGGCCAGGCGCGGGTTGATTATTGGTTACGATACCCGCTTTGCCTCTGAGGACTTCGCCGCTGCCGCCGCGGAGGTAGTTGCCGGCAGCGGGATAAAGGTCTATCTGTGCCCCCGGCCGACGCCGACACCGGTGGTAAGCTACGGTGTTCTGGCTAAGCAGGCGGGTGGCGCCATTATCATCACTGCCAGCCACAATCCGGCGATGTGGAACGGTTTCAAATATAAGAATGAGTATGGCTCCAGCGCCCCGGATGAGGTAACGGTACAGATTGAAGGAATGATTGCCCGGGCTTTTCAGAAAGGTGGAATTAAGGGGCTTGCACTGGATGCTGCGTTAGCGCAGGGACTGGTTGAGTACTTTGACCTGGAGCCGGTTTACTTTGAGCAGCTGGCGAGAATCGTTGACCTGGCCGGGCTGCGCCGTGCCGGACTGAAAGTGGTGTTTGATGCCATGTACGGGACCGGCGCCGGGTACCTGGGCAAGGCGCTTGCCGGCGGGGATACCAGGCTGGTCGAGATAAACGGTGAAAGGAACCCGCTTTTCCCCGGCATCAGGCCGGAGCCAATAGCGGTCAATTTAACCGGACTTACCGAGAAAATCAGGAGTGAGGGCGCGGCAGTAGGTCTGGCCACTGACGGCGATGCTGACCGCATGGGCATTGTCGATGAGAAGGGGACGTTTCTAACCCAGCTACAGGTCTTTGCCCTGCTCTGCCTCTACCTGCTGGAGGTGCGCGGTGAGCGTGGCGCCATCGTGAAGACGATAACCACCACCAGTATGGTCTACCGGCTGGGTGAAATCTTTAACGTGCCGGTATTTGAGACGCCGGTGGGCTTCAAGTATATTGCCCCGAAAATGCAGGCTGAGAATGCGCTGGTTGGTGGCGAGGAGAGCGGTGGTTACGGTTTCCGCGGGCATGTGCTGGAACGCGATGGCATTCTGGCCAATCTCTATTTTCTTGACCTGATGGTGAAGACAGGTAAAACTCCTTCAGAGCTGATCGATTACCTATATAGCAAAGTCGGCCCTCATTACTATCAGCGGGTTGATGTAGAATTTCCGGCGGAGGAACGCCAGTCAATCTTAGAACGCCTCCGGCATAATCAGCCGGAGACTCTTGATGACGTTAAAGTAGCCAGGATTGAAACCGCTGATGGCTTCCGCTTTATTCTGGCGGATAATAGCTGGCTGCTAATCAGGTTTTCCGGCACCGAGCCGATATTGCGAATCTATGCTGAAACCGGTTCCCCCTCCAGAGCGGAAAAGATGCTGGAAACGGGCCGGAAGTTAGCCGGCCTATGATTCAATATGGTGGATAGAGATGAATAGTCTGGATGACCCGCGGCTTTTCCAGAAGTATGACCCTGAGGGGATGCTGGCGCGGATCCATGAGCTGCCCGCTCAATGCCAGCAGGCATGGCAGACGGCGATGGACTTTGACTTGCCGCCTGATTACGCCGAGATTGACCGGGTGGTGGTGCTGGGTATGGGTGGGTCAGCCATCGGCGGCGATCTGGTCAGGATTCTGGCGCTTTCTGAAGCCAGGCAGCCCATCATTATCCACCGTGATTACGGCTTACCCGCCTTCGTTGATGATAGAACGCTGGTCATTGCCTCCAGCTATTCCGGGAACACCGAGGAGACCCTTTCCGCTTTCGAGCAGGTACTGGAAACCAGGTCAAAAAAGCTGGCCATTACCACCGGAGGCAGACTTAAGGAGATGGCCGAGCAGCGAAATGTCCCCGTTTCCGTCTTTGACTATCCGGCACAGCCGCGTGCCGCTTTAGGCTTTAGTTTCCTGCCCGTCCTCTGCTTTCTGCAAAAGCTCGGCATTATCAGTGATAAATCCGCAGATTTAGCCGAAGCGGTGCGGGTATTAGAGGAACTGTCCAAGAAGATAGATGAGAAGGTGCCGCTGTCCCGCAATCAAGCCAAGCAGCTTGCCGGTAAGTTGTATGGTAGCCTGGTGGTTATCTATGGCGCTGATATCCTTGCTGAAGCAGCGCACCGCTGGAAGACCCAGATTAACGAAAACAGCAAGGCATGGGCTTGCTATGAGGTCTTCCCGGAGCTTAACCATAACGCTACCGTGGGCTATGAATTGCCCCGGGAATTAGCCGATAAGATAAGGGTGGTGCTGCTGAGGTCGCCTTCTTTCCACCGGCGTGTCCAGCTACGCTATAAAGTAACCGGCGAGCTTCTAGACCGTGCCGGGGTGAAATATGATTTTGTGGACAGCGAGGGCGATTGTCCCCTGAGCCAGATGATGAGCCTGGTGCTGTTTGGCGACTACGTGAGCTACTACCTGGCAATTTTATACCGTGTTGACCCCACGCCGGTAGCGGCGATTAATTACCTCAAAGAGCAGCTGGCGGAGGGGTAGGGGAGACACAGAAAAGCGCCAGGTCTTTCACGGACAAGACAACCGTGAACCTGGCGCTTAGCCTTTTCCGGTGTTTTTTATCTCTTGGTGTACTGAGGTGCCTTGCGGGCGCGCTTTAAGCCGGGCTTCTTCCGCTCTTTGGCCCGGGCGTCGCGGGTGAGCAGCCCGTTATGGCGCAGGGTGACTTTAAAATCATCGCTAATCTTGGCTAGAGCCCGGGAAATCCCGTGAGAAATAGCCCCGCTCTGCCCGGAGACGCCGCCCCCTTCCACCTTGACCACCACGTTGTACTTATTGGTATTCTCAGTGATGACGAGGGGTTTTAATATGGTGTGCTGGTGCTCAAGAGAGGGGAAGCGTTCCTCAAAAGGCATGCCGTCGATAATAATGGCGCCGTTGCCGCGCATTACCCTGACCCGGGCTATCGCAGTTTTGCGCCGGCCAGTACCGTAGAAGTAACTTTGTCTTTCCATATAACCCTATTCCTTATTTCGTTTCCTCGGTTGACGCCGCCTTTATTTGAGCCAGGTGCGGGTGAGTATCACCGGCATAGACCCGGAGCTTCTTCATCATTTTAGCACCCAGGCGGGTATGAGGCAACATACCCTTGACGGCGTGCTCAATCACCTTGGTGGGATTGGTTTGCATCAATTTCTCCAGCCAGATACTTTTCAGTCCGCCGGGATACCCGGAGTGCCGGTAATAGAATTTTTGTCTGGCTTTATTACCGGTAACACGCACCTTATCCGCATTAATCACGATGACATAGTCGCCGGTGTCCTGATTGGGACTGAATATCGGCTTGTGCTTGCCCATGAGCAAGCCGGCAATTCTCGTGGTCATTCTGCCCAAAGTCTGCCCGGAAGCGTCAATGACGTGCCATTCCCGTTCAATATCAGCTGCTTTGGTGCTATAGGTTTTCATGATATATCTCCCCATGTCTCTCCCCTGAGGGGGTTCGGATAGTTTATACGCATCAGGCACAGACCACAGGCAGGTGCGGTTGGCCCCGCCAGGCCGTGGGTCTTTGCCTGAACCATTTTCTTAAAGTCAGAAATGGTCATCTTTCCCTGGCCGACCCTGATAAGCGCTCCCACCGTGTTGCGCACTTGGTGGGGCAAGAAGGAGTTAGCCACCACATCAAAAATGACCAGGTCTCCCTCCTTTTTGATTTCCGCTTTATGTATCGTTCTTAATGTGCTTTTTATGCCGGTATCATCACCGGTAACAAACGAGGCAAAGTCATGCCTGCCGATCATCACCTGACACGCCCGGTTCATAGCCTCGGTGTCCAGCCGCCCTGTGACGGGGTGTACGAAGCCTCGTCGTACAGGCGAGCGGGCCAGGCTGTTCAGGATATAGTATTTATATTCCCGGCTGACGGCACCCCGCCTCACATCAAAGGAGTCGTCTACTCGCGCTGCCCCTTTGATGGCAATATCCTCAGGCAAATAGTAGTTTAACCCGTTACCAAAAGCCTCCAGCGGCAGTACTGACCCTGTTCTAAAGCTGACTACCTGTCGCCTGGCATGAACGCCGGCATCAGTCCGGCTGGCGGCCAGCACTCTTGTTTTATCGCCGGTCAGCTTCCGTAACGCCTCTTCAATCTCCCCCTGAACGGTCGGCCCATTGGACTGTAACTGGAAGCCGCAGTAGCCAGTACCGTCATATTCCACAATCAGTACAATCTTGCTGCCAGTTACCAAGCCTAAAACCTTCGCTGCCTGCGGCTGGTAGCAAGATTATTCTACCAACCTTAGCTGCACCATTGGCGCACCATCACCCAGCCTGGGCCCCAGCTTAACGATACGGGTATAGCCGCCGGGTCGCGCCGCATAGCGGGGAGCCAGCTCGGCAAATAACTTCTCAGCCACCTTTTTATCCATGATAAAGGACAGCGCCTGGCGGTAGTGGTTGAGCCCGCCGGTCTTACCCAGGGTTATCATCTTTTCCGCCTGGCTGCGTATTGCCTTGGCCTTGGCCTCGGTGGTGGTTATTTTCTCGTATTTAAGCAGGTCGGTCACCAGATTACGATACAGCGCCGTCCGGTGCCCTGTGGGCCTGTCTAATTTTCTACCAGCTATTTTATGTCTCATGCTAGTCTTACTCCAGGTTATTCCTCGCTCTTGGCTGCTTCGTCAGTTTCTTCTGCCGTTTCCTCCGGGGTGGTATCTGTTTCCGTTTTTTCACTGTCGGCTTGCGGGATGAGAGACAGCCCCAGTCCCTGTAGGCGATCCTCTATCTCATTATAGGATTTCAGGCCGAAATTGCGCAGTTTCATTAACTCCTTGGCCCCTTTGCCGATGAGTTCTCCCACGGTGGTGATGTTGCTGCGCCTCAAGCAGTTCATGGTGCGCACGGATAAGTCCAGTTGCTCTACCGGCATATTATATTTCTCATCAGGAATAGACATACGGATGAGCCGCTCCTCTTCCTTCATAAGTGAGAGTTTGGTGTACTCGGAGAACGGGGTCAGCTGTTCGATCAATATGCCGGCACCGAGGCTTAGCGCATCTACCGGCGACGTAGTCCCGTCAGTCCATATGTCTATGAAAAGCCGCTCACGGCTGGTTTCACGGCCGAAGTGAGTTGGCTCAATGGTGAAATTAACCTTACGTACCGGGGTGAAGATAGCATCCACCGGTATCGTCCCTACTGGCGTGTCATCAGTGGACTCGGCAGGTTGAAAGCCCGTACCTAACTCCACGTCGAGCTCTACATATAGTCTGGCTTCGGGTGAACTCAGGGTAACCAGGCAGAGTTCCGGATTGACAATTTCCAGATCCGCTGAGGGCTTGATATCTGCCGCACAGACCCGCCCTTCTCCCTGTACATCCAGAGTTAAGGTGGCTGGCCTTCCAGAGACAGATTTTAATCTCAGTGCCTTGATGTTAAGCAGAAACTCGGTTACGTCTTCCTTGGCATTGGGGATGACCGAGAATTCGTGTTGAATCCCTTCAATCCTGACCCTGGTTACCGCCGCCCCGGGAAGATAGCTCAGCAGCACCCGACGCAAAGAATTACCCAGAGTGATGCCAACCCCCTTTTCCAGTGGTTCGGCTTGAAAGCGCCCGAAGTTATCGGTGCTTTCAACACACTCAATATTGGGAATTAGTAGACTAGACAAAAGCTACCTCCTCATTGATTACCTATCGTGAGTAGTACTCAACTATTGCTTTGCCGTCAAATCTGGCATCAATGTCTTCCGGGGTTGGTAGTGATAACACCCGGCCGACCAGCGCCTGGCGGTCCAGGTTTAGCCAGGTCATGACGGCCTTGGACTCGATACTCTCCGCCAGCTGCTTATAATATTCGGTCTTGGTGCTGCCTTCCCGCCAGCTGATGGTGTCTTCCTCTTTGACCAAACAGGATGGAATGTTAGTTTTACGTCCGTTGAGCAGGATATGTCCGTGCCGGACTAGCTGGCGGGCCTGGGGGCGGGAATCAGCAAAGCCCAGGCGATAGACCACGTTGTCCAGCCGTCTCTCCAGCAGTACCATCAGGTTTTCTCCGGTGATACCAGCTTGCTTTTCAGCCTGGCCGAATGTCTTGTGGAACTGTCTTTCCATGGTTCCGTAGCTATAGCGGGCCTTTTGCTTTTCCCTTAGCTGTAAGCCGCGGTCAGAAAGCTTCTGGCGCCGCCGGCTGGTTTGTTGTTGTCCCGGTGGCTTCGGCCGCTTGTCCACGGCGCATTTGGGGGTAAGGCAGCGGCTGCCCTTCAGAAAGAGCTTCTCGCCACTGCGGCGGCATAGCCTGCAAACTGCTCCTGTATATCTTGCCATTTCTTTCCCTTACCTAACCTATACTCGTCTCTTTTTCGGAGGGCGGCAGCCGGCATGTGGAATGGGGGTTATATCACGGATGCCGGTAATGTGAAGGCCTGAGCTCTGGAGAGAGCGGATGGCTGCTTCACGCCCGCTGCCTGGCCCCTTAACATGCACCTCGACCTGGCGTAAGCCATGCACCATAGCTTTCCGCGCCGCGTCACGGGCTGCCATCTGGGCAGCGTAGGGAGTACCTTTGCGCGAGCCCTTGAACCCGGCTGTACCCGAACTGCCCCAGGCAAGAGCATTACCCGCCGGGTCGGTGAGGGTAACTATGGTATTGTTAAAGGTGGACTGAACGTAAGCCTTTCCCGCGGGAACAGATTTACGTTCTCGCCGCCTCGGCCTGCTTCGTTTCCTCTGTTGTGTCAACCTAATCTCCTTTTAATATAACCTTAATTATTTCTTGGCCATACCGCGCCTCTGACCCCTGCCGGCGACCGTCTTGCGGGTGCCGCGCTTGGTGCGCGCGTTGGTTCGCGTTCTTTGTCCCCTGAGCGGTAAGCCGTGGCGGTGCCGCAGGCCGCGGTAACTGCCAATCTCAATCAGGCGCTTGATGTTGAAGTTGACCTCTTTTCTGAGATCACCTTCTACCTTACACTGCTTGTCAATGGTTTCACGGAGGCGGTTGATTTCATCTTCCGTCAGCTCACTCACTCTGGTCTCAGGACTTATCGACGCCTGTGTTAGAATTTGCCGGCTCAAAGTGGGGCCAACGCCGTAAATATATTGTAAGGAAATCCAGGCCTGTTTATTGGCTGGTATATCAACACCTGCAACTCTTGGCATATATTTTCGCCTCCTTTACCTGCAATAATTAGCCTTGCCGCTGTTTGTGCTTCGGGTTGGTGCAGATAATTCTAAGCACACCGCGGCGCTTGACCACTTTACATTTTTCACATCTAACTTTTACTGAAGCTCTAACTTTCACGCTAATATTCCTTAACTTATTTCAGCCGGTAGGTGATCCTGCCCCGGCTCAGGTCATACGGGGAGAGCTCAATCAATACCTTGTCGCCAGGCAACACCCTGATATAGTGCACTCTTATTTTACCTGAAATATGAGCCAGCACTCGGTGTCCGGTAGGCAACTCAACGCGAAACATGGCGTTAGGTAGAGCCTCCACCACGGTTCCCTCAACTTCTATCGCCTCTTTTTTAGGCATAAATCCCCTTAGTTAGCACCTCCGCGTCATCATCGGTAATGGCAATGGTATGTTCGAAGTGCGCGGATAGACTGCCATCAGCAGTGCGCACTGTCCAGCGGTCATCATCAACCTGGGTGCGCCAGTCACCAATATTTAACATAGGTTCCAGAGCCAGGGTCATCCCCTTTCTCATCACCGGTCCCGTACCCGGCAAGCCAAAGTTGGGTATCTGGGGATCCTCATGCATCTCCCGCCCGATGCCGTGCCCGGTGTATTCCCTGACCACCGAATAGCCTCTGGGCTCGGCGTAATTCTGGATGGCGGCGGAAATGTCTCCCAGTGTTGCCCCGCATTTAGCGGCGGCGACACCGGCGGCCAGGGCACCTTCAGTGGCTTCCACGAGCCTCTTGGCCTCCGGGCTTATCTCACCGATGCCCACAGTTACGGCGGCATCACCCTGAAAACCGTCAAAAACGGCGCCAAAGTCCAGGGAGACGATGTCTCCGTCACGTAGCACCCGCTCGCCGGGAATGCCGTGGACTATCTCATCATTGATAGAAACGCAGAGGCTGGCAGGGAAACCGTGGTAGCCTTTGAATGAAGGCTTTGCCCCCCGCTTTCCCAGTTCTTCCTCAGCGATAATATTCAGTTCACTGGTTTTCATGCCTGGTCTCACTTGCCTGCTCAGTATTTCCAGTATTTCCCCTACAATTCTACCGGCTTGCCGCATGGCGGCAATTTCCTCGGCAGATTTGATAATTATACTCATCTGGCGGATAACTTTCCACTGTTTAAGGATGTTATTATTCTCTGGCCTACCTCGTTTACGCTTCCCTTACCGTCTATTTCCAGCAACTTGCCGTCACGGCGGTAGTAGTCAATAAGCGGGGCTGTCTCCGCAAAATAGACCTCAAGGCGTTTTTTAACGGTTTCCTCTTTATCATCTTCGCGCTGGTAGAGCTCACCGCCGCAGCGGTCACATCTGCCCGCGACCTGGGGCGGAGAGTCCACCTCATGGTAGGGCGCCTGGCAATTACGGCAGATCCAGCGCCCGCTCAGTCTCTTTAATAACTCCTCTTCAGCCACTTTAATATAGACCACCTGACCGATAGCCCTGGACTGCTCAGCCAGCGCTTTATCCAGTGCTTGGGCCTGCCCAAGGTTCCGGGGGAAGCCGTCAAGGATTATCCCGGAGGCGCAGTCCGGTGCTGCAATCCTGTCCAGGACCATTTGTATGGTAATCTCGTCCGGGACCAGTTTCCCGTTCTCCATATAGGATTTAGCCTTCAGCCCCAGTTCTGTTCCCTGCGCCAAAGCCTGCCGGAAAAGGTCGCCGGTGGCGATATGTGCCGAATTAAGATTTTCGGCCAGAATAGCGGCCTGTGTTCCTTTGCCAGCTCCAGGAGCCCCCAGAAGTATAATATACACTTTTACCCCTATTTGATAAAGCCTTCATAGCGCCGCATTACTAGCTGCGCCTCAAGTTGTTTCATAGTATCCAGCACCACGCCCACCACGATAATCAAGCCCAGGCTCGACAGCTGTATCACCTGAACATTGCTCAGGGTCCTGGCGACAAAGGGCATTACGGCCACACCGGCCAGGAACAGGGCTCCGGCCCAGGTAATGCGGTTGATAACACCGCTAAGGTAGGTAGACGTATTCTTGCCCGGTCTAATGCCGGGGATAAATCCCCCCTGTCGCTGTAGAGTGCCGGGCAGGTCCTGCTGCTGGAAGACTATCATCGTGTAGAAAAAGGTGAAGCCAACCGCCAGCAGGAAATAGAGAGCCCAGTAGAATAAGCCCATCGGCAGCGGCGCAGTGGGATTAAACAGTTCCTTAATAGTAGTCGCAAAGCCGGGCTGTGCCGGGTCGACAAAGTAGCTGGCGACAATGCCCGGGAAGATGACCACCGACATGGCGAAGATGAGGGGTATCATGCCGGAGC
>CAYOKF010000031.1:0-11887 GCA_964404475.1 uncultured Dehalococcoidaceae bacterium
GGGAAAATACAAGGAAGCTCGCATTATCTTCAAAGACTACGAGACCTCCAACTGGGCTTGGGACCCGGTGGTGAAGCAGTATTACTGGCACCGTTTCTACCATTACCAGCCGGACCTTAACTATGATAATCCTGCCTTGCGGAAGGCCATCTTCAGGGTAATGGACTTCTGGCTGAAGATGGGTGTTGACGGGCTGCGCGCTGATGCCGTGCCTTACCTCTACGAGCGGGAGGGCACCAGTTGTGAAAACCTGCTGGAAAGCCACGCCTTCTTAAAGGAACTGCGTGCTCATATCGACAAAAAATTCAAAAACCGTATGCTGCTCGCCGAGGCTAATCAGTGGCCTGAGGACGCTGCGGCATATTTCGGCAAGGGCGACGAGTTTCATACTGCCTTTCATTTCCCTATCATGCCCCGTCTTTTTATGGCGCTGCGTATGGAAGACCGCTTCCCGATAATCGACATTCTCCAGCAGACACCAGCCATCCCGGACAGCTGCCAGTGGGCTATCTTCCTGCGCAACCATGACGAACTGACTTTAGAGATGGTTACCGACGAGGAGCGTGACTATATGTATCGTGTATATGCCGCTGACCCCTCCGCCCGACTTAACCTGGGTATTCGCCGCCGCCTCGCCTCACTGCTCAGCAACGACCGTAAGAAAATTGAACTGCTCAATAGCCTGCTCTTCTCGCTGCCGGGGACGCCGGTTATCTACTATGGTGATGAAATCGGCATGGGTGACAACTTTTACCTCGGAGACCGTAATGGTGTCCGCACACCGATGCAGTGGAGCCCGGAAAGAAATGCCGGCTTCTCCCGTGCCAATCCGCAGAGGTTATACCTGCCGCCGATTATCGACCCCGAGTATCACTACGAGGCCATTAACGTTGAAAACCAACTGAATAACCCTGACTCGCTTCTCTGGTGGATGAAACGTATCATCGCCCTGCGCAAACGCTATAAAGCCTTCGGGCGCGGCAGTATCGAATTTCTCCATCCGGAGAACCGTAAAGTCCTGGTCTATCTGCGGCGCTATGAAGAGGAGAACATCCTTGTCGTGGCTAACCTCTCTCATCTGGCACAACAGACCCGGCTCGACCTACCCGAGTTTAACGGCTGGAGGCCGGTCGACCTCTTTGGTAGAGTGGAATTTACCCCTATTACCGACGGTGAATATTACTTTACCCTCAGTCCTTACGCCTTTTACTGGTTTTCTCTTGAACCGGAACCGGCGGAATCCATGCATATGCGTGCTCTGACTACCGAGGAAGTCAGGGAAGTTCCGATAATGCGTGAGACCGAGGAGAGTCTCTTCGGGAGAAAGAAAAACTGGTTCGTCCTTGAGGCAGTACTGCTGGACTATGTAAAAAGCCGGCGCTGGTTCCGCGGCAAGGCAAGAGAGGCCTGGGCGGCGGAGATTCAGGATATCATTCCTCTGCACTTCGACGGCTCAAATGCCTATATCATCCTGTTTCAGGTCGATTACTCGGAAGGAGAGCCAGAAACCTACATCATTCCGGTCGCCATGGCTCCCGCTGAGCAGGAGGATAAGTTAAGTGCCGAATATACCAATGCCATTATTGCGAAATTCAAGCACCGGAGTAAAAACGGCGAGAGTATTCTCTATGATGCTATGGTTGACGGCAGTTTCTGTGATTTAATGCTGAGAGCTATAGGCCGACGGCGTATCTTCAAAGGAAACTCCGGTGAGATTACAGCCTCACCGACCAGGTTTTTCCGTCGGCTGCGCGGCTCAGGAGACATTGACCTGACGCCGGCTACGATGAACGTCGAGCAAAGCAATACCTCAATTATGTATGGGAGCCAGCTCATCCTGAAGCTGTTCCGCCGCCTTGAAGAAGGGCTCAACCCGGATGTAGAAATAGGTCAATTCCTCACGGAAAAGACTCCCTTTGTAAATATCTCACAGGTAGCCGGTTCCCTGGAATACCGCCGGGGCCGCAAAAAACCAATCAGTCTAGCCATCTTGCAGAGCTTCGTACCGAATGAAGGCGATGCCTGGGGATATACCCTGGATTTCTTGGGACGCTACTTCGAGGAGGTGCTGGCACACCCCACGGTGCAGGTACCACCCATTACCAAAAGACCCTTGCTGTCCTTGCTGAAAGAGCCACCCTCTCTCGCCAAAGAGACCATCGGCTCATATATGGTTTCGGCACAGCTTTTAGGGCAGCGTACCGCGGAGCTTCACATAGCGCTGGCTTCAGGGTTGGAAAACGCTGACTTCGCACCGGAGCCGTTCACCTCTATGTACCAGACTTCCCTTTACCAGTCACTGCGGAGTTTCGCTATGCGCACCATGCAGTTACTCAGGGAGCGCCTCAGACACCTGCCGGAAGACCAGCGCGAAAATGCAAGACAGATATTGAGCATGGAAAAAGACATCGTTGAGCGCTATAACCTGATCCGCCGGCAAAGAATAACGGCGGCGCGCATTCGCTGCCACGGAGATTATCACCTGGGACAGGTTCTCTATACCGGTAATGATTTTATCATCATTGATTTCGAGGGAGAGCCAGCGCGCTCACTCAGCGAAAGACGGCTCAAGCGCTCACCGCTCCGGGATGTTGCCGGGATGCTGCGCTCCTTCCACTACGCGGCGCACAGCGCTATATTGAAACAGTCATCTTTACTAGCCAATGCGGAAGATGACCTGCCACTACTGCAACACTGGGCACAGTACTGGTACACCTGGGTATCGGTAGATTTCCTTAACACATATCTGGATATCATGGCCCAGACGGGGCTGCTGCCAGATAATCCCGAACAGCTCAAAATTCTCCTGGACGCTTTCCTGCTGGATAAGGCCATGTACGAGGTCGGCTACGAACTTAATAACCGGCCAGATTGGGTGAGAGTACCTCTTCAGGGCATATTGCAACTGATGGAGGTGGAAGTATGAGAGGTAAATTAGTCAATGTCTCCTCGTAGAACAGGGAAAACGGCGCAGGAATCAGATGCTCTTCAAGACGTGACTTTACTGGCCGACGACGACCTGTACCTGTTCAACGAAGGCTCTCATCACAGGCTCTATGAAAAGCTAGGGGCGCACACCCTGACATTAGATGGAAGCACCGGAACATACTTCGCAGTATGGGCACCCAACGCTAGAGAAGTGTTCGTAATCGGCGACTTCAATAGTTGGGACAAGTCCAGCCACCCATTGCAGCCCAAGGGCAAGTCCGGTATCTGGGAGGGGTTTGTAGACGGGATAGGATCTGGTGCTTTATATAAATACCGTATCGTTTCACGGTATCGCAACTACTCCGTGGAGAAAGCCGACCCGTTTGCTTTCTTCAGCGAAGTTCCTCCAAAGACGGCCTCAATAGTGAGGGACTTGGAATATGAGTGGAGAGACGAGGCATGGATGAAGGAACGCCGAGAGCGGAACGCTCTCAATGCTCCCATGTCCATCTATGAAATGCATCTAGGCTCCTGGCAGCACGTCCCTGAGGAAAGCAACCGCTACCTGACCTATTGCGAGTTGGCCCCTAGGCTGGCCGAGTATATAGAGCGGATGGGTTTCACCCACATTGAGTTTCTGCCGGTCATGGAACACCCCTTCTACGGCTCATGGGGCTACCAGACAACCGGATATTTCGTTCCCACCAGCCGCTACGGCACCCCACAAGACCTTATGTACCTGATAGACTATCTGCACCAGCATAACATCGGCGTTATTCTTGACTGGGTACCTTCTCACTTCCCTAATGACGAACACGGCCTGGCTTTCTTCGACGGCACCCACCTCTATGAGCATAAAGACCCCCGGCAGGGCATCCATCCAGATTGGAACAGCCTTATCTTTAATTACAACCGCAACGAGGTAAGGAGCTTCCTGACCAGCAGCGCCCTGTTCTGGCTGGACAAATACCATGCCGACGGACTGCGTGTCGACGCCGTCGCCTCCATGCTTTACCTGGACTATGGGCGCAAGGAAGGCAAATGGATACCCAATAAATACGGGGGCCGAGAGAACCTGGAAGCCATTGACTTTATGAAGCAGCTTAACGAGGTCATTTACCAGGAATATCCCGATGTGCAGACAATCGCCGAGGAATCTACCGCCTGGCCGATGGTATCCCGCCCCACCTATCTCGGCGGGCTCGGCTTCGGCATGAAATGGGATATGGGCTGGATGCACGACACCCTGGAATACATGAGCAAAGACCCGGTTTACCGCAGGTACCACCAGAACAACCTGACCTTTCGCATGATGTACGCCTTTTACGAGAACTTTATCCTGCCGCTGTCACACGATGAGGTCGTCTATGGCAAAGGCTCGTTGCTGGGTAAGATGCAGGGGGATGACTGGCAGAAGTTCGCCAATTTACGTCTGCTTTTCGGTTATATGTATGCCCAGTCCGGTAAAAAGCTCTTGTTTATGGGCAGTGAGTTCGGGCAGTGGCGGGAGTGGGCCCATGAGGAGAGCCTGGAGTGGCACCTGCTCCAGTACCCGCCTCATTCCGGTCTCCAGCAGTGGGTAGCCGACCTGAACAGATTCTACCGGAGCCAGCCGGCGCTTTACCAACTGGACTTTGACGGGGCAGGCTTTGAGTGGATTGACTGCAATGACATCGAACACAGTGTCATCAGCCTTATCCGCAAGGGGAGAGTGCCGGATGACGATATCGTGGTCGTCTGCAATTTCACGCCGGAAACGCTCTTCAAATACAGAATCGGCGTGCCCCTGCCGGGAATGTGGAAAGAGGTCTTAAACAGTGACGCCAGTAAATACGGCGGTAGCAGTCAGGGAAACCGGCGCTCATTGCGGACTGCAAAAAACCTGATGCACGGACGTCCCTATTCCCTGACGCTTACCCTGCCGCCGCTGGCGGCGCTATTCCTTAAACGGACGGAACAAGCAGCGCCACCGGAAAGGCTCTGAAGACTTCAGCGACGGGCAAAGCACCCGTACTCTTGATAATCTCTCCGGTAAAGATATTACGCCAGTGCGGTGGGGCATCCTCAGGAACGAGGATGTAATCATCCCTATATGCCTGTTTTCCGATGGTAAGCCCACCCGTTTGGCTTAATTTCGTGAAGAACCTGGGAGCGGCAACCAGCGCCCATTGTCTCATATAATGACGGGCAAAGACGCAGACCTGCTCCCGTCTTGCTCCTGATACACTCAATGGAATATAGTCACCATTTTGAAATAACTCGGGGTAATCACGGCAGAAATTTAACGTCTTATAGGTCACATATAGCTTAAGCCGTCCGTCCTGCCATGACGAGAGCATATCCTCAATCGAAGATTCTTCTCTGGTAATATTATCCAGAAGCTTTTTTCGCTTTTTGAAGTCCACCGGGTGGCGGTTGTCCGGATCGACTAGGCTGAAGTCCCACAGCTCCATACCCTGGTAAAAATCGGGCACACCGGGCGAAGTTATTTTTAGCAGTAACTGTGATAAAGAGTTCAATGCGCCGTAGTAGGCTGTCTTTTCCTGAAACTCCAGGAAATCAATGAGAAATTTATTATCGGCCGAGTTCTCTAAAACAGCATCGATAAAGGTGACGATAGAATCTTCGTATGCTTGGTTCATCTTGAGCCAACTGGTCATTGTCTTGGCCTCCCTGACCGACTTAATCATATAGGCTTTAAGGCGCTCCTTGAAAGCGGGCACTTCTTCCGCAAAAAGAGGCCAAGCGCCAATTAAGGTCTGGTAAAGGAACAGTTCCGTGTTCGGCTCGGGCATAAGATGGTCGTTTACCAATTGTTTTTTCGCTTCGTTATACTTCATCCATATCTCCAGGTGCTCCGCCCACTCATCGGGAAACTCGGAGAGAACGCTGATTCTGGCGCGGACATCCTCGCTACGCTTGGTGTCGTGGGTGGAGGTGGTGTTAAGCGTATATGGCCAGTTTTTCATCCTAGTCAGGTTCCACTGATGGAAATCCTCCATGAATAGGCCGGGGGAATCGGGCTTGCCGCCGACTTCGTTAAGGGAAACGAGGCGGTTATAGTTATAGAGTGCCGTATCCTCGAAGCCCTTGGCCATGATGGCACCGGTAAGTTGCTGCCAGCGCCTGATAAAATTCTTCCACTCCGTCTTCTTTTTTCCGTCAATGTTTGCCGTAAAACCCAACAGGAGCACCCGCTTCAAAAAGCTCAGGGAAGTCTTAGGAACAGCCTCACGCTGGGCGGCTTCACTCACAGCACCTTCTATATATCTTCGGTCAGCAGCCGATACTTCTTCTCTTGTGTAAGTGCGATAGACCGGCAGGCAGGCGATTACTTCCACGAGCGCGCGGCTTGCTTCCGATGCGGTTAACCGACCTGATAGATGAGCCAGCCACTGGCCCAGAGTGTCTATCTCTCTGGGAAATAGCTCCAGCATTACCTGCCTTTTTTTCTCATAGACCAATTCGCGAAAGGACTTCCCCAAACCGGTGACTTGGGTGTATAAGTTGTTCAATGCTTTAATGCCATCTCTGTCTACAAATAAGCAATTCAATACGTTAGCAAAATCATAGCCGGTGGTGCCGGATACCGGCCAATTTCTAAGTAGGGCTTCATCGTCGGAGAGAATCTTCTCTACCACAGTGTAGGTACCGCCTGTGCTTACCTTTAACCGCCGCAAATATTCCAGTGGGTCGTAAAGCCCGTCAATATGGTCGATGCGTAGGCCTGCTACCTTGCCTTCTGCAATAAGTTGGAGAATATAAGAGTGAGTTGCCTCAAACACCTGTGGGTCTTCCACCCGGACGCCAATTAAATCACCGATGTCAAAAAAGCGACGATATATTGTTGGTCCACCGTTTGAGTCTTTAAAATTCAGCCAATCTGTATCAAAGAACCCGGTGAACGGCGAATCCCGCCCCTTTTCCTTCACGTTCCGCCACCAGGGGTTTTCCGGACTGGCTGCCATATGGTTGGGGACGATATCAAGAAGTAACCCCATGTCATCATGCCGTAGTTCCTCTACTAGGGCATCGAAATCACGCTCGGTGCCGAGTTCGGGATTAAGGTGAGTCGGGTCGGTAACGTCATAGCCGTGGGAACTACCCCGCCGCGCTTTCAATATCGGGGAGGCATAGATATCCGATACGCCCAGTCGGTTGAGATAAGACACCAGCGCTCTGGCATCCTCAAATCGAAAGGACCTGTTAAACTGGAGCCTGTAGGTAGCCGTGGGTATGCGTCGCCGATCAGACATCTAGCTGACTCTTATCTTTAATAGCTCTCCCAGGGAGCTAAAGTCTTTAACCCATGCCGCTGCCGGACGGTCATTCCTTTCGGCCCTTTGTTTAAACTCCGGGTAGCTGGTCTGTAACATATCCCAGTAAAGGTTCTGCACCTTCCACAGGTCCACATTAAAGGGCATGGTTTGCGTCAGTTCGACGCAATCTACCATGTTTCTAAGAAAGACGCTATCCCCAGGGGTGCCGACCAGCGCCGTCATCATTCTTTCCAGGTTCTCCTGTAAGTCATAGCTGATGCCATCGGCATCAAGGTCGACCTGCCATGACTTGGCGGTATCAACTAGGTTCCGGATGCCTTCTGTATCAAGAGTATCGCTGCTGACGGCACGGTGCAGGTCGATATTAAGAATAAGCTCGGCGGCGGCATGGAAGGCCTTGGGCACCGGCCCCCCGAGCTCGGACAGGAAACGCATCGGCGGATAGTGGGAATCATAGAGTTGCCGGTAAGCCGCTTCAATCTCCGTCATGGTGGACTCAAGGATATAGCCCAGCACCTTGCGCTGCTCGTCACGAAAGAGGGACTTCAGCGAGTAAGAAGAACTGCCGAAGTGCTTGTCCAGTAAACGAATAACCTCGGTGAAATCGGCGGCGGCGCAGGTCTGTGTTGTTTCTGCCACCATCTCCTGATATGGTTCTTCTCCCTGGTACTCACGCACACCGGCATTGATGACATGGTCTCCGAAATGGAAAACGCCGAAGCTGAGAAGCGCCGATTCTCCCGTTATCTCCGAGGTTACCTTGGAACGCCCTACGGCCAATCGGGCTTTCCCGCATTCAGCCGTCTGGTAGTCTTCATTGTTTATCAAGTAGCAGTTAATCCTGGATTCATCGCTGTACTCCTCAAAAAGAGAACTGACGGCATAGTGAGCAACAACCTTGGTAAGGTCTACCGTGGCCGGCTTTACGTAGTTATCATAGATACGGCGGCCGTCTCCCTGCGCCGGGACATTGCTCTTCGCCTTCTCCAGGAGCTCAAGAAAATGCTGCTCTGTATCATCGCCGAATAGCTCCTGCGCCAGTTGCACCACCCGCCCGGCATATTGAATTACCTGCACTGTCTCGATGCCGGATAGGTCGTCAAAGAACCAGCCGCAGCTGGTATACATGAGTATGGCATGACGCTGGAGCTCAAGGAGTTTGAGCGCGGTAATCCGTTCTGACTCGTTTAATTCACGGGTGGCATGTTCACTCAGAAACTTTGTTATATTATTTGGAGAGCGGTCAAGGATAATATCAATATAATCGTCACGGGCCGCCCAGGGGTCTTTAAGGAATTGCTTGGCTTTTTCTTCGTACTGACCGGCCAGGCTGTCGCGCAGCCAGTCCAGGGCGTCCCGCAGCGGCGTCCGCCATGCCTGTTTCCATTTGGGATGGGCGCCGCTGTTGCAGCCGCAGTCGCTCCACCAGCGGTCAATGCCATGCACGCAGCTCCATGATGTCTTTTCCGCAATCTCCACTTCGTGGGTGGGCGGGTACTTCTCCATGTATTCGCCATAATTTGTAATTTCAGCCAGGTTATTGGTCTCAATATGATGCAAGGCAAAGGCCAGCGCCATGTCTCCGAAGCGGTGGTGATGACCGTAGGTCTCACCGTCGGTGGCGATGTGGATGAGCTGGGGATGATTTCTCTTGTCAGAAAAGGCATCGACCAATCTTTTGGCGAAGTTTTCGCCACTGCTCAGCATATCCTCAAAAGCAACGGCGCGGGATATCGGGCCGTCGTAGAAGAACAGGTTCAAACTTCGGCCTGAGGGGAGATTAATCATATAGGCCCGTGTCGGGTCGATGCCGGCATCGCCGACTTCCTTCCAATTCTCCGTGCCCAGCTCACGTGCCCGTTTCGCCTGATGGGGAGCCAGAATGGTAAAGCGTATTCCCAGCTCGGCCAGGATATCCAGTGTCTCCAGGTCTACCGCTGTTTCGGGAAGCCACATACCTTCGGGCTTTCGCCCGAAGCGGTGCTCAAAGTCACGTATGCCCCATAGCACCTGGCTGTACCGGTCACGTTGGTTAGCCAGCGGCATTATCATATGGTTGTAGGCCTGTGCCAGTGCCGAGCCGTGCCCGGAGAAATTTTCCCGACTCTGCCGGTCGGCTTCAATAACAGCTTGGTAGACATCAGGTGTATTTTCCTCCATCCAGGCGAGCAGAGTGGGGCCGAAGTTAAAACTTATTTTGGCGTAGTTACTGACAATCTGGGTGATAAAGCGCTCTCTATCAAGAATCCGTGAAGCCGTGTTAGGCTCGTAACATTCGGCGGTTATCCTTTCATTCCAGTCGTGGTAGGGGTAAGCCGAGTCCTGTAGTTCAACGTATTCCAGCCAGGCGTTTTCACGCGGCGGCTGGTAGAAATGCCCATGAATGCAGATGTAGCGTTCCATCTAGTTCTCCCTCTCTAACAGGATAAAAGCCCGTGGCGGCAGCGTCAGAGTCATCTCGCCGTTAGAGCTTATTTGCCTGGTAATGGTGCTGCCGTTTCCCTGCCATTTCTTATCGTTGGAGTCCATCAGTTTTTGCCACATTCCCTCTGGCAGAGAAAATGCTGCCGTTATCTCTCTATCATTCAGATTATATATAATAACGACTTCGCTGTCTTTTTGCCAGCGCCGGACGTACAATGTCTTATTGTCCTCGTCCCCAAATACTTCCATATTATCCTTGCTGAGGCACGAGAGCGCCGCAGTTTCTCTCCGCAGGCGGATAAGCTCGCGGTAGAAATCACGCAGGACTCTGTGTTGCCCCTTAGTGCGTAGTCCGTGATTGATTTTAGCCATCATGAAGGTGGCTTCGTCCTGGGGGTCTGGAACTTCTCCCTGCCAGTCGAAAGAGGAGAATTCCTCCCGGCGTCCTTTTCTTACCGCTTTGATGAGAGCCGGGTCGGAGTGGCTGACAAAATAGGAGAAAGGAGCCGTTTCCCCATACTCCTCTCCCATAAATAGCAGAGGCAAGAACGGCGCAAGCATGACTATGCCGGCGGCCAGTTTCAGGGACTCAAAAGAGACAAGCTGGCTCAGGCGCTCACCGCCGGCGCGGTTGCCCACCTGGTCATGGTTCTGAGTGAAGACCACAAAGCGGTGTGCCGGGATATCCTTAGAGGAAGTACCGTGCCGGTGCCGGCGGTAAAGGGAATACTCGCCGGAATAGATAAAGCCCTCCCGGAATGTCTTGGCAAGCTGCGGTATGCCGCCGAAGTCTTGGTAGTAGCCGATCTTTTCGCCAGTAAGCAGCACGTGAAGAGCATGGTGAAAGTCATCGTTCCACTGGGCATCCAGGCCATAACCGCCGGACTCGCGAGGCCGGGTAAGGCGGGCATCGTTGGCAGCACTCTCCCCGATGAGATAGATGTTTCGCTTTAGTTGTTCGGCTCGTTCTCTAATGGAAGCAGCTAGCTCCTCTATAAAAGTATAAGCCGAGATGTCCAGTATAGCGTGAAGTGCGTCCAGACGGAGGGCGTCGATATGAAATTCGGTAATCCAGTACAGAGCGTTCTCGATAAAAAAACGTCGCACCTCGTCGCTGTAAGCCCCGTCGAAGTTGAGGGCGGCTCCCCAGGGCGTTTGATACCTGTCTGTGAAGTACGGCCCGAACTTCCCCAGATGGTTTCCTTCAGGCCCGAGGTGATTGTAAACCACGTCCAGGACCACTGCCATATCCTTCCTGTGGCAGGCATTTACCAGTTGTTTGAACCCTTCCGGGCCACCGTAGGAATTCTGGACGGCGAAGGGATATACGCCGTCATAGCCCCAGTTACGGCTGCCGGGGAACTGGGCGACCGGCATCAGCTCCACGGTAGTTATGCCAAGTTCCTTGAGCGTATCCAGGCGTTCAATAACGGCGTTGAAGTTACCTTCAGGAGTGAAAGTGCCAGTGTGCAGCTCGTAGATGATATACTTCTCAAGGGGCAGCCCAAGCCACTCGGCATCTTCCCACGGGAAATCCGGAGGCACCACCTGAGATGGCCCGTAAACCCCTTGTGGCTGGGAGCGGGAGGCGGGGTCCGGGTACTCCTTTTCCCCATTAAGGCGGTAAAAGTAAAGGCTTCCTGCCGGCACACCACCAGTAACCACCCTGAAGTAGCCCTGTTCATTTTTCTCAAGAGGCAGAGTCCGCTCAACAGGAGTTATAACGTACACTTCCACTTGCTCCGCGAATGGCGCCCAGACCAGAAACCGGGTTTCATTATTCCCGAGATAGGTGGCACCAAGAGTGTTACCTGTGCTCACTTTGCCCCCTGTTTACGGAGCCGGTTAATTTCTTTCAGAGTATCATGAACCTCCGGCATCTGGCAAAACTCCTCAAAGGTGTAGCGAGCCTTGCGGCGCCAGTTAGGACACTCATCATCGGTGCCGGGTACATTCTGGGGCAGCGTTTCCAGCCACAGGTCCTCCAAGTTAACCAGCACGGTACGGGCCTTGCTGCCACTAAAAAAAAGCAGGCACGCTTTGAGAATATCTCGGATTTCAGTACAATCCTTCTTCAGTAATCCTTTATTGCACAAGAAGCCGACAAGGGCATCTTTACAGACTTGGCGGGTTCTTCTTTCAACCTGCGCACCCTTCTTGTCTAGCGAGCCCATGTCCAATCTTTCTTTAATATCCAACCCCTGCCAGAAAGCAGAGAAGGTGGGCATATCGTGGGTGTTCAAGCTCGCCACGAC
>CAYOKF010000032.1:0-11866 GCA_964404475.1 uncultured Dehalococcoidaceae bacterium
AAGGCGATGACGGCTACATCCGGACCGGGATTCAGCCTGATGATGGAGAATCTCGGGTTAGGGGCAATGCTGGAAACCCCCTGCGTGCTGGTTAACATTCAGCGAGCCGGTCCATCTACCGGTTTACCAACCCTGGTCGCGCAACAGGATATGATGCAAGCGCGGTGGGGTTCTCATGGCGACTATGAAATTATCGCCCTATCCCCAAGCTCTCCGCAGGAAATCTTTGACTTTACCATCACTGCCTTCAATCTTTCCGAAAGGTACCGTGTCCCGGTACTGGTTATGTCCGATGAAGTCGTCGGTCATATGAGTGAAAAGGTGGTCATACCGGAGATAACGCCGGAAAGTCTTTATCAGCGGCGCTTACCGCAGGTAGCGCCGGAGGAATATCTTCCGTATCAACCTGATGCCGACCTGGTGCCGCCGATGGCCATCGCCGGGCAGGGATATCACTTCCACGCCACCGGTCTCACCCACGACGAAATGGGCTATCCGGTAATGACTGCCGAAGCACAGGATAAATTGATCCGCCGTCTGGTAGATAAGATACGGCTCAACAGCAAGCAAATTATTGAATACCGGGAAACTCAGATAGAGGATGCCGATATCATTGTCTGCGCCTATGGAATTACTACTCGCATTGCCCGGTTCGCCGTAAACATGGCCCGGGAAGAGGGAATCCGAGCCGGACTGCTGCAACTGATTACTATCTGGCCTTTTGCCGAAGACCGCATCAGGGAATTATCATCACAGGTTAAAGCCTTCATAGTCCCTGAGATAAACTACGGCCAGATAGTGCTGGAAGTGGAAAGGTGCGCCGGTGGTAAAGCGGAAACGATACTCGTGCCCCATATGGGCGGTGGTGTACCTTCTCCCGACACTATTCTCAATGCCATACGGGAAGCAACAAGATGATTACTACCCCAAATGTTGAAAATCAAACCATTGAAAAGTTCCTGAGGCAGGACAGGCTACCCCACATCTTCTGCCCCGGCTGCGGTGTTGGCCCCGCCATGGGCTCTTTGCTCCGGGGTATTGACCGCAGCGAAATAGACCCCGACAAAATAGCCGTGGTTTCTGGAATCGGCTGCTCCGGCAGGGTCGCCGGTTATGTCAAGCTTGATTCCTTTCATACCACTCACGGCCGTGCTATTCCGTTTGCCACCGGCCTCAAGCTGGGAAATCCGGAGCTAAACGTGGTGGTATTTTCCGGAGATGGTGACCTGGCGGCTATCGGCGGTAATCACTTAATACACGCGGCACGCCGCAACATCAACATGACGGTAATCTGCGTCAATAATTTCAATTATGGTATGACTGGCGGGCAGGTGGGGCCAACGTCTCCCTTTGAAGCCCGTACCTCCACCACCACCTACGGTAATTTTGAAACTCCCTTTAATTTACCTTATCTGGTCTCGGCAAGTGGTGCTACTTACGTGGCCAGATGGACAACAATACATATACGCCAGCTGGATAAAGCTATCTCTGAAGCTCTGGTCAAGCCGGGCTTTAGCTTCATAGAGGTTATCGCTCCCTGCCCCGTTGTCTACGGTCGGATGAACAAGAAGCCGGAAGGGAAGGATGAACTACGCTACTATCAGGAGAAGAGCGTTACCAGAAATGGGGCTGACCCCAAGGATGTCGATATCGAGCTAAACGGGCCTATTATAGTGGGCAAGTTTGTTGATATAGAACGACCTACCCTGTGGGAGAGGCTCCAGCAGGTCACTGAGAAGGCCCAAGCGAGAATCAAAACAAAAAAATAGCCGGGGATGACAGGGTAATCTTTTTATTAATTGGTAAGTAAATGGAAAGAAAAGAAGTCCGGATATCAGGGTTTGGTGGACAGGGTGTTGTCCTATCAGGCAACATTATCGGCAAGGCTGCCTCCATATTCACCAGGGGATTTGCCGCGCTGACACAAAGCTACGGCCCTGAATCCCGTGGCGGCTCCTGCACGGCTGAGGTGGCAATCAGCAATGAACCCGTGGACTATCCTTATGTAAGGAGCCCGCAAGTACAAATACTCCTGTCACAAGAAGCCTACGTGAAGTACGGGCAGAATGCGCCACCGGAAACACTGGTTATCGTTGACGCCGAACTGGTGGATGTTGACCCGAACCAGAAGCCTCCCCCCCTTTCCATCCCGGCCAGCCGTATGGCTCTGGAGGAAATAGGACGGCCGGTGGTGGCCAATATTATCACTCTGGGATTTCTGGCGGCGGTAAGCGATATAGTATCCGTGGAAGCTCTCCGGAACGCCGTTCTGGACTCCATCCCGGCAGGAACGGAAGATATTAACACTAAAGCATTTGAGCTTGGCTATAATTATGGGATCGAGCACAGCGGAAAGCCATAAAGCTAACGCATCTCAGGGGGCTGCTGTCGTTGGCAGTAGCGCAGCCGCAGTACAGGCAGCGCTAGCTTTAGCCCGCATGGGTATTGAGGTCAACCTCATCACTAACTCAGCAGCACTGGGCTGTGATAGCGCTAACGGAGGTATGTCCGGCAACTCTTCGCTTGACCAGCGTTACCTGTGGCCCCTCTTGATACAAGCAGCCAGCCACCCCCTGATAACACTATACAGCAGAGCTGATGTAGAAGCTATAGATGGGAGGAAAGGCAATTTCAGGATACGGGTATTACAACACCCCCGCTATATCAGCGAAGAACTCTGTACCGGCTGCGGACATTGCGAAGTTGAATGCTCATCCAGAGTAACCTCATTCCTCGGTGAAAAAAAGATAACCCACGGCGCCATCCATGCCCCGCTTCCGGGAGCCAAGTCCGTCCCTTCGGCGTTTTTAATAGATAAGAACGGCAGTGCCCCCTGCCACGTGGCCTGCCCTCTTGGCATCAACGTTCAAGGGTTTGTCTCGTTACTGTCCAAGGGCAAGGCTGACAAAGCACTGGCATTAATCAGTGAAGCGGCGCCGTTCAGCGGCATACTGGGGCGGGTCTGCCGCCACCCCTGCGAGGCCAGCTGTAACCGCGCGGAGGCGGACAGCCCGGTATCGATACGAGCCTTACACCGCTATGCGGCGGACAATGCTCCGAGCGGGATTAAGTACAGCCGCAAGTTTCCGGCCGGTTCCCGGGAGGGGAAGATAGCTATTGTCGGCAGCGGCCCGGCCGGTTTGACGGCCGCCTGGGAACTTACGCGCCGGGGGTATGCTGCCACGGTATTCGAGTCCCACGGGGTTATCGGCGGGATGCTGGCCACCGGCATCCCCCGTTTTCGGCTTCCCAAAGAAATACGTGAAAAAGAAATCAAGGCTATTCAGGCGCTGGGGGTTGACGTCAGGACCGGAATAACCGTGGGGCGTGATGTCACCTTTGCTTACCTCAAAGAGCGTGGCTACCAGGCTTTCTTCCTGGCCATAGGCACCCAGCAGAACAATAAGCTTAACATACCCGGCGAAGGGCTTGACGGGGTGGTGGACTGCATGTCCTTACTGCTCACTCTGAACCTGATGGTAGATACCTTTGTCGGTGCGAATATAGTTATTATCGGTGACGGCAATAGCGCCATAGACTCGGCACGGTCTGCCATCAGAAAAAACAAAGGCAGCGTCAAGGTACTTAGCTGGACCGTCCCGGAAGAGATAACCGCCGGTGAAGAGGAGCTGACAGAGGCATTACAGGAAGGAGTATCGGTAGAATATTGCGTTACTCCGGTGGAGATTCTAGGAGAAGGCGGCAAGGTGACCGGGATACGTTGCCAGCGAACAAGATCGACCGAGAAGACCCTACCCAACGGGCGGCACCTGCCGGAGCCGATACCGGGCACCGACTTTGTAATCGAGGCTGACCACGTGGTGGTGGCTATTGGCCAATCGCCCAATGCCTCGCAACTGAACATGAACGGGTTGGCAATTGACCGCCATACCGGTGTTATCCAGGTAAATCCGCTAACCCTGGCAACCGGCATTCCGGGGGTTTTTGCCGGAGGTGACTGTACTACCGGCCCTAACAATGTCGTTGAGGCTATGGCCGCCGGTATCAGAGCTGCGGAATCTATAGACAGGTACCTTCAAAAGAATGACCTTGACGCCGGGCGCAGCTTCGATCTGCCCCAGATTGCCAAAATCGACCTGGAAAAGGTGGAGATAGCACCCTACAAGAGAGTAAAAACACCTGTAATCCGCCTCCAGAAGAGGCTTGATACCTATGAGGAGACAATCCTCGGACTTTCCGCCGAGGCAGCCGGAAGAGAGGCGCAACGCTGCCTCAACTGCGCCCTGTGCAGCCAGTGCCTGGAATGCAGTACTGTATGCGAATTAGGCGCGGTACTTCATGATGACCTGCCCAAGCATTTTGAGATAGGGGCGAAGGCTATAATTAGTTTTCCCTCCGGTAATTCAGCCGAAAACGCCCTGTTAAGCAATACCGGGCAGGATGATGCCCTATCCGGTATTAACATCATTACTACTGAAAGCAATCCCGAACCGACTAGTATTCTGAATCAGGCCATGGCAGTGGCATTCAAGACAGCTATTGAGCTCAAGACAGATAAAGCTCCGGAAAGCCAGGCTCAGGATACCGGGAAAGCGGACACGCTCATATCTTATCCCTCTCCAGGTTCGGCAGCACCGGCTGACGCCGGGCGCGTGGGGGTATTCTTATGCCGCTGCGGCGGCAGTATCAGCTCAGTCATAGATTTTAAGGCAGTATCACGCAAATTATCATACTCTATGGGAGTGACTTATCTTCAGGAAATAACTCAGGCCTGTACCGAGGCCGGAGCCGCGCAAATAGCCGAGCAGGTGGCGGCAAAGCAACTGGACCGTATAGTGCTGGCAGCCTGCCGGTGCTGCAACTGGGAACAGGTATGTTACAGCTGCACGGACCGCAGGCAGATGTGCCAGCAATATCTATACCGGCACCTTGCCCAAGCTGACCATACCATTGTTGAATTCTGCAATATCCGGGAGCAGTGTGCCTGGGCGCACCAGGACGACCCCAAGGGAGCCACGCAAAAAGCATCCCGGATAATTTCGGCGGCAGTTATCCGTTCCCGAATAACGCCAGCAATAGCTGTGGAAGAAAAGCATATCCTGCCCGGTGTTCTCATTATTGGTAACAGACCAGCCAGCGCTGCTGCCGCAAGGGCACTGGCGTCACGGGGCTACAAGGTTCAACTGGTGACCGACCAGGAACCAGGGGAAGAGTCACCGTCCGGGCAAATCCCGGAAAGTAACTTAATCGTCAAACCATGGCCGGACTCTTTGCAGCTCCGTGGCTCACCGGGAAACTATGAAGTCGTGCTGGGACATGGCTCCCAGTCTGACCGTACCGATACTGGCGCCATAGTAGTAGATTTAGAGGAGATGAGCAAAAGGAATTCCCCGGTGCTGGCTAACAGCGAAGGCAACGGACTGCTGCGGCGGATTATATCCGCAGGGACAAAGCCAGCTTCTTCATCCAATATTAACGGAGACCTCCTCAGGGAAGTCACCATCGGTGAGACTGCCGGTTTGTTTACCTTGCCTCATGACCATGCCGAATCACCCGATGATGATATACTGACCGGGCTGGCCACAGCCGCCCGCGTTTCCGCCTATCTGGAGCAACTAAGCCTGCACCACCGGCCTACAGCCGTCGCTATCGATAGTAAAAGGTGCCGTGGCTGTGGTGACTGTGCCGCCATCTGTCCTTTTATAGAAATGCGCGATTATCAGGATGGTACCCTATACGCCCATATTGATAAAGCACTATGCCTTGGCTGCGGTGCCTGTATTGCCATTTGCCCTACCGGCGCCATAACCCAACCATGGCAAAGTGACCAGCAAATCATATCTACATTGCGTTCCGTACTTCACAGCGGACATGTGCTAAGCGAGGTCTGAGCGGTAAAATGGATTCTAAAATAGTGGTTTTTAGCTGTAACTGGGATGGCTGGAGCTGCGTTGAGACAGCCGCCAGTTCGGGGCTTCACTACCCGGCTTCAGTCAGGTTGGTACGGGTTAGCTGCCTTTCCCGGATACATACCGGCCTGATACTCAGGGCTTTTGAATTTGGCGCCGATGGCGTAATGCTGCTCGGCTGCCAGCCGGGTAACTGCCATTTCAGTAATGATGATGAATGCATCAATAAAGAACTTAAAAAAACCGGGGATATTCTGGAGATGCTGGGATTATCACCGGACAGGCTGGCCCTGGTTCAGCTACCGGCGTTTGACGGCCCGCAATTCGTGGCACAATTAATGAAGTTCCTTGCCAGAATTGAGCAAATACCAGCCTCCAGATATGCCAGGGTTGCAGGTTCACAGGTTGCCTCAGGTAGTTGAGTCAGGCATATTTTATAACGTAATATTTAGGATAAGGTAAGTATAAGTGCTGGATTTACCGAGTGTTATCAGTGAGACCAAGATACGCCTCTGCCTGGACTGTGGCAAGTGCACGGTGGTCTGTCCGGTCACCAGGTATAATGAGGAGTTCAATCCTCGCCTCATCGTGCAGGAAGCGCTGATGAGCCAGGATGGCCAGGACCCCTTTAACGAAAAGATCTGGTCCTGCATCAATTGCAATATGTGTATGGAGCGTTGCAATTACAACGTCAAATTCACTGATTTTATCCGGTCGTTGCGGGCTAAGGCATTAGCTCACGGTGTTGAAGTAGAATACAACCACGGCGCCACCCCGCAGTCAATTATGCATATCATGAGTCATAAGGATGTCAGACAGAACCGGCTGAGCTGGCTTCCCCGGGATATTAAAATAGATAAGCATAGTGACACGGCCTTTTTTGTGGGTTGCGCGCCGTATTTTGATGTCCTGTTCAAAGACCTGGAAGTAAAGACACTTGAAGGCACCAAGGGAGCACTCAGAATTATGAACCATGCCGGGATACCCTTTACCATCCTGGCTAACGAGCGCTGCTGCGGGCGTGACCTGCTGGTGATGGGTGACGCCGAAGGCTTTATGGCGCTGGCCAGAGCCAACATGAATGAACTCCACAGGAGAGGCATAAAGCACATTATTACCAGCTGTCCGGAAGGATACTATACCCTCAAGACAGACTACCCCAGGTTTTTACCGGACTGGGACATCGAAGTTAAGCACATCACCGAGGTAATCGCGTCACTTATTGAGGATGGCCGGGTGGCCCTGGGCAGTCTCAAGCGGAAGGTAACCTATCATGACCCCTGCACACTGGGCAGGTATTCCCGGATATTCGACCCGCCACGTATTATCCTGGAATCAATCGACGGCCTGGAAGTGGCCGAGATGGCCGATAATAGAGAAAAAGCATTATGCTGCGGCGCCAGCCCCTGGGCATACTGTGGCGTAGTCAATAAACAAATCCAGAAAGAACGCCTGGCGCAGGCGGCGGCCACCGGGGCTGGTGTACTGGTCACCGCCTGTCCTAAATGCCAGATACACCTCAAGTGCGCCCAAAAAAATGCGGAGAACAACGATGTATGCCAGATTGAAATTCGTGACTTATTTGATATCGCAGCACAATCGCTGCTGGAGGAGGTAAGCTAGTTGACAGTAGAGGAACTTAGAATAGGCGTTTTTATCTGCGATTGCGGGCTCAACATAGCTGGCTCCGTTGATTGTGAAGCGGTAAGAGAATTCGCCGAGAAACTTCCGGGAGTGGTAGCCTCGGTCAGAAATAAATATACCTGCGCTGATCCGGGGCAGGAGGAGATTAAAAGGAATATCAAGGAGTATAACCTTAACCGCGTGGTGGTAGCTTCCTGCAGTCCCCGGATGCATGAACCGACCTTCCGCGATTGCATCGCGCAGGCAGGGCTTAATCCCTACCTTCTGGAGATGGCCAATATCAGGGAACAGTGCAGCTGGGTACACCTGCATGACCGGAAAGCAGCTACGGAGAAGGCTAAAGATATTGTCAAGATAGCCGTGAATAAAGCACGTCTCCTGCAGCCGCAGGAAGAAACGAAAATACCGGTTACCCACCGGGCTCTGGTTATCGGCGGAGGAGTTGCCGGTATTCAGGCGGCGCTGGACCTGGCTGATGCCGGCCATCAGGTCTATCTGGTGGAAAAGGAGGCATCAATCGGGGGCATCATGGCCCGGCTGGATAAGACCTTCCCCACCATGGACTGCTCTATATGCGTACTGGGCCCGAAGATGATGGACGTTGGCCGCCACCCACGCATCACGCTGCTGAGCTACAGTGAGATAGAATCAATATCAGGTTACGTTGGGAACTTTGAGGTACAGATAAGGAAAAAAGCCCGCTACGTAAATGAAGCGGAATGTAACTCCTGCGGAAAGTGCGCTGAAGTTTGCCCGGTAGTGGTACCGGACGAGTTCCAGCAAGGTTTTTCTTCACGCAAAGCCGCTTTTATCCCGTTTCCTCAGGCGGTGCCTTCTTCCTATCTCATCGATATGGAGCATTGCCTGGGCAATAACCCCATCACCTGCGGTAAATGCATTGAAGTGTGTGAAAAAGACTGTATCGACCTGAATATGAAGGATGAAATTATTGATATACAGGTCGGTGTGATTATCGTTGCTACCGGCATGGATGTTTATGACCCCACCGCATTAGACGAATATGGATACACAAGTTTTGAGAACGTCATCACGACTACGGAGTTTGAAAGATTGATATGCGGGGGCGGGCCCACCGAAGGCAAACTCGTGCGCCCTTCTGACCTTCAGGTGCCGGAACGCATTGGCTTTATTCAGTGCGTGGGCTCAAGAACGAATAACCGGGGAAACCCCTATTGCTCTAACGTTTGCTGCATGAACACTATCAAGGACAGCCTCCTTATTAAGGAGCATTATCCTGATACCGATATTTCCGTTTTCTACACGGACATCCGTGCTTACGGCAAGGGATTCGAGGACCTGTACCTGCGTTCCAAAGAGACCGGCGTCCGCTACATCCGCGGCCTGCCCGGTGAGGTAATTGAAGACCCGCAGACTAAAAACCTGAAGCTCAGGGTAGAGAACACCACCACTTCCCGGGTGGAAGAACATGAGCTCGACATGGTGGTACTCTCCGTAGGGCTGGTGCCCGGTGAAGACCTGCAACATCTTACCCAGATTGTCAATATCTCCCGCACCGCAGATGGTTTTGTTATGGAGGCACATCCCAAATTAAGACCAGTTGATGCCCCCACGCCCGGTATCTTCTTTGCCGGCTCGGTGGAAGCCCCCAAGGATATCAAGGATAGTGTCACCCAGGCCGGTGCCGCCGTGGCTCGGAGCTCAATCTTACTTAATGCCGATACCCTACAGGGTGATGCTATCAAAGCAGTGGTCAACCCTGATAAATGTACCTCCTGCGGCCTATGCGCCCGGGTATGCCCCTTCGGCGCCATTGAGGTGGACACTAAAAACAAGACGGGTGCCCGTGTCATCACCGCAGCCTGCGCCGGCTGCGGCGCCTGCGCTGCGGAATGCCGCTTCGGAGCCATAGACATTCACCACTTCGAAGATAGCCAGATAATGGCGCAGATAGAAGCAGCGCTGGAGGAAAAGCCGGAGCAAAAGATAATAACCTTCCTCTGTAACTGGTGCAGCTACGCAGCCAGTGACATGGCCGGTGTCTCCAGGGTGCAATACCCGCCCAACAATCGCTTTATACGGGTAATGTGCAGCGGAAGGGTGAGCGAGAAATACATACTGCACGCTTTCAAGCTTGGTGCCCCTATAGTGCTGCTGTCAGGGTGTCACATCGGGGATTGCCATTATATCTCCGCCAACCACTGGACTATGAAGCGTGCTGATAGACTATGGAACCGGCTGGAAAAGCTGGGCATCCGCCCGGACAGGCTGCGCCTGGAATGGATCAGTGCTGCCGAGGGCCCCAGGTTTGCCCAGATAATGCGTGATATCGAAGACCTGCGGCAAAAAGTCACCGGAGAAGAAATTGAATATACCAAGCAGGTACTTGCTGCCGAAGATGAGAAGGATGCAGAAAAGTCAGCTTCCGCTGAGTAGTGTTGAAGAACTGAGCACATTTTTTAAAGGGCTATAAGAAGATATGGAAGAGTCATTAAAGTGCCTTCATTGCGGACACGAATATAAAATGACGGCAGACCCCAAGCAAGAAATCGTGGAGAGGGTATGCCCCAAGTGCAAGTCAAACAGCGTCCGTAAAATATCTGCTAATAAGTAAGTAAATACACTCAACGTCCCCCCCATTCAGTCATTGCCCTCCAGGCTTAACGCCAGCTTCACTTGAAACCTGGATTAAGCGCGCGATTTGCCAAAACCCGGAGCACAAGCTACAATGAATCTCTTATATCAAAAGTACACCCGCAGTCTTTAAAGCGCCGCGATAAGATGAATTAACCCCGGTCAGTTAGGAATGGCAAACGAAGAAAGTACCCAGGACAGAAACCGGATAGAGCCAAGAAGAAGCCGTGACTGGACTAAAGGCAGCATTATTCGTAATCTTTTGTCTCTGTCCTGGCCCATCATAGTAAGCGACGGTCTAAATACCATCGGCCCGACCATTGACATGATATGGGTAGGGAAGCTGGGGGCGGCCCCAATTGCCGGAGTAGGCGTGGCCGGTATGGTCAGTACGATTTTACAGCTAGGGATTATTGGCATTAACACGGGACTGCGGGCGATAGTCGCCCGTTTTGTCGGGTCAGGTGATATCGAGGTAGCCAATCACGCAGCCAGGCAGACCTTAATCCTCAGCGCCGCCTATAGTATATCTATCGCGGCAATATTCATCATACTTGCCGAGCCAATGTTAAGCCTGTTCGGCGTGGAGGATGACGTTATCGCTGAAGGAACGGCATATATGCGCATTGCCCTGACCAGCACCATACCTGTGGCCTTCCACATGATGGCTGAAGCCATCATGCAGGCATCAGGGGATTCGGTGACCCCCATGAAGATAAGCATCTTCATCAGAGTTCTCCACGCGGCACTGGTCCCTTTTCTGGTCCTGGGCTGGTGGATATTCCCCCGTTTGGGCGTCAGCGGGGCAGCTATAGCCCAGGTGGCTACGGTAACAGTAGGCATGGCTATTTCACTCTGGGTTGTCTTTTCCGGCCAGTCACGGCTACGGCTAACCCTGAGCAACTTCCGGCTGGACTTTCACATGATATGGCGCATAGTCAGGATTGGCCTCCCTGCCTCTTTGTTGTTCGCGCAAGAAAGGCTAGGGCGTTTGATATTGCTGTGGTTCCTGGCCCCCTTTGGCACCCTGGCTGTGGCCAGTTATACCCTGCTGGAGAGGATAGAGGTGTTTGTCAGAATGCCCCCTTTCGGATTGGGCCGGGGTACCAGCGTACTGACCGGGCAGAACCTGGGGGCACGCCAGCCTGAACGAGCGGAAAGAAGCACCTGGCTGGCAGTAGGAATTTCCGAGGGTATTATGGTCATCTTTGCAGTGGTAATGCTGCTTTGGCCCGGGAGTGTAATTCGTATCTTCAGCACTGACCCTGAGGTAATAGAAGTGGCCAGCGTCTTTCTCAGAATACTGGTAGTCGGTTTCCTGACCATTGGCTTCGAGGTGGTATTAATGCAATCCCTGGCCGGCGCGGGTGACACTATACCTCTAATGCTAATTACCCTGCTAAGAATATGGGTGATAACCTTACCCCTCGCCTACCTCCTGTCCCGGTTCACCGGACTTGAAGTGTACGGGCTCTGGTGGGCGATAGTAATTGGCATGGTTATCGGCACGGCTGCCTATGTGGTCTATTTCCAACTGGGTAGATGGCGGCGCAAGATGATATAATACAATTACCGGTGGGCAAGGCGCTTACCTCAAAAACGTGTTATGCAGCAATAGAAAGGAGACAGGATGGAAACTCTGGAAACAATTAACTGGAGGGCAAGTTTAAAAGGGCATATTTCATCACGGGAAATTGAAGAGGACAAAATCCAGAAAATCCTGGAGGCGGGCAGAATGG
>CAYOKF010000033.1:0-11858 GCA_964404475.1 uncultured Dehalococcoidaceae bacterium
GCCAGGGGCAGGGTAAAGGTAAACGTGCTGCCTCTCCCTACTTCGCTCTGCACCTCAATACTGCCGCCATGCGCCTCAACCAGATATTTACTGATGGTGAGTCCCAGGCCACTGCCGCCGGTTTTCCTGGCTCTTGACTTATCCACCCTGTAGAACCGTTCAAAAACGTTGGGCAGGTCTTCGGCGGGAATGCCCTCGCCGGTATCCACCACGCTTACCTCCACCCAGCGGCCGCGCTGTTGAGCGGTGACCGTAATGGTATCTCCCCCGGTGGTGTGGGCTATCGCATTCTCCAGAAGGTTGCGTAATACCTGTTTGATACGATGCGAATCAACGTTTACCGGGGGCAGCTTATCCGGCAGTTCGGTGGATATTGGTATTTCCTTCGCCCCGTCACGGGCTGGCACTGATGCCACTGCCCGTTCAATTAGTTCGGAGACGTCCTCGGTCTGACAGGACAATTTTAATTCACCGGCTTCAGCAAGGCTTAGCTCCTGAAGGTCATCAAGCAGCCGGGACAGCAGGGTTACCTCTTCATGGAGGGAGTGTGTGGTGGCGGCATCCGGCTTGATTACGCCGTCACGGAGGGCTTCAAGATAACCCTGGATATTGGAGAGAGGGGTTCTTAGTTCGTGAGCGGTATCAGCTACCATGTTCCTCCGTAGCTTTTCATTGCGCTCCAGGTCATCAGCCATGGTGTTGAAGGCGTGCCCCAGTTCCCCCAGTTCCCCCTTGTCCTTCACCTGAATTCTCTGTGAAAAATCCCCCTTCCCCAATCTTCTGGTACTCAGAATAAGAGCTTTCACCGGTGACAGGATGCGGCGCGACAGGAAAAAGGTAAGTGCCAGAGCCACGGCGACTGCCAGCAAGCCTCCCCAGAGAAGGAAGCGGCTTATCGGTGCCAGGAGCCAGTGGGGTGAGGTAGGATCCAGCCCGTCTGCTGATAGCGGGCTGACGTAGAGCTTCCCCGGAATCCCGGCTTCCGGTGATAGTGAAGATGAAGAGTGTGGCGGCGGAGTCGGTGGGTGTATGGGTTGCGCGGGCACCGTAGGCTGATAAATCTCCCCCAGCAACTCTTCCTCAGAATCAGCGAAGACTATGCCGCTGTTATCGGTCAGTATAATCCGCTGCCCGGAGAGGTTTCCCATCTGCTGGACAAAGGTCTGGATACCCGTCCAGTCCTCATTATGTCGCAAATAATAACTGGCTAGCTCGGCGCTAATCCGCCCCTTATTTATTATCTCGCGGCGCTCACCGAACTCGCGGATCTCCCCCCTGATTCCCTGGCTGGCAAAGAAGGAAATCGTGCCAATGGCGACTACTATTACCAGGGTGAAAGCCAGCAGGAGACGAAACCGTAAGCTATGTATCATTGTCGGCCTCCTGGAACTTGTAGCCGCTTCCGTAGACTGTCTTTATATACCTGGGATGGACGGGATCAGCTTCGAGCTTGCGACGCAGGTTGAGGATATGAACATCAATAGTGCGGTCAAAGCCCTCAAAGTCATAGCCTAGTGCCTTTTCAATGAGCTGGGCTCGACTGAAAACCCGCCCCGGTTCCCTGATGAGAACCCCCAGCAGCTTGAATTCCACCGGGGTGAGGTTGACGTTTTTACCGGACACGGACACTTCTTGCCTGGGGAAATTGACGGCAAGTTTGCCGTATTCAACATCGGTCGGGCCGCGCTGGATGGTTTCCCCCGGCAGGCGCCGTAGTACCGCTCGTACTCTGGCGGCCAGTTCCCGGGGACTGAATGGCTTGGTCACATAGTCGTCAGCACCAAGCTCCAGGCCGTTAAGCCGGTCCTGGTCAGTAGTCCGGGCGGTAAGCATGATAATGGGCAGGTCAGATTCTTCACGGATGGTGCGGCAGACCTCGAGCCCGTCCATTCCGGGCAGCATTATGTCCAAAACAACTAGGTCAGGGTGGCTCTCCCGTGCCAGGCGCAGGGCTTCAATACCGTCATAGGCGGTCAGCACACGGTAGCCATCCCGGTTCAGGTAGAGTTTGACCAGTTCCACCGTTTTGACATCATCATCAACCACCAGCACCCTTTTACTTGCCATCGGTTAAGCCCCCCGTTTTTTAGTGCTGACTAATGTTATAACATAAATGTTAAGAAATTGTTAACATTTCCTCAAAAGCCGAGAGGGGGCATTTGCCCCCTCTCGCGCTCATAGTGAAGTGAGGTATTGTTACCAGAAGACAGGTTAATTATTCTACGGGGGGACACGGGCCGAAGTCACGCATACCGCCCATACCACGGAATCCTTTGAAGCCATGTGGGAACGGTCTTTCGCCATCAGGATTTCCGGCGTCTTTCAGCGCCTCAATATCAATCCCAAAGCTTGCCATTACCTCGGTCATTACCTCATGCCGGTCTTCTCCAGCCTCTATCCGTTCTCTGGCTTCGTCCATGGCTGCCTTCAGGGCGTCTTCGTCAATCTCGATTCCGAGCCTGTCGGCGAGATTGCCAAAGGGACCAGCCGGCCCCCGGTTGCCATGAAATCCGTCACCGTCTCGCTCCGGTAGTTCTTCCCGGACCTCGGCAATTTTGGCTTGCAGCTCCTCTACCGTAATGCCAAGCTTCCCGGCGAGCCTCTCCAGGAATTCCGTTCTAGGCTGGCACTCTTCTCCGTTCTCCGTCTGGGCAAAGGCTATCCCGCCGAGACTTGATAGTAAAAGGACTGCCACCAGTACCGCACCGATAATTACCTTTTTGCTTCGCCACATTATCGAGTCACCTCCTTTCTATTGCTAATGACACAATGATAGCAACGGAATATTAAAATCCGGTTAAGATTCGGGAGACTGCGCTGATTAATTTGGGCAGTCAGGGACGGGAACATAATGCCAGTATATGCCGGCAAGAAAGCAACGTTATTATCGAAAGGTCAGACATAAAACCGGGTTGGGGCAGAGTGGAGACTACTTTGGCGGGCGCTCCCGGAAGGCCCTGATATAGCGCCGGGCGTAGCTATCCCGATTCAATATAAGGTCGGTAGCCAGAATGCCGGGGCGCATCCTGGCGACATCAACAATGGGGCAGTTGACACCGGCGGCGATGCTGACCGCCAGGAAGGCAGTGTTAAGCAGTTCGCGGTTGGGTAAGCCGAAGGACGCGTTGCTGGCGCCCAGCGTCAGGTTCACTCCCAGTTTGGACTTGATACCGCGAATGGTCTCCAGAACCACCAGCCCCGAGTCAGGCTCAGCGGCCAGGGTGAAGGCGAGGGGGTCAATGATGACATCCTCGCCGGGGATACCTGTTGCCTCCGCCCGCGCCACAATCTGGCGGGCGTTGTCTATCCGCCGTTGGGCATCTTTGGGGATACCCTCATCATCCTGGACCAGAGCAATAACGGCCGTTCCGTATTCTTTTACCAGTGGCAGGACTTGAGTCAAAGAAGCTTCTTCTCCGGTGACCGAGTTGACCAGCGCCTTGCCCCGGTAGACCCTGAGGGCTGCTTCCAGGGCTTCAGGACTGGCGGTGTCAATGCATAGCGGCAAATCCACGGTGTCCATCACTGCCTTCACTGCTTGCGGAAGCAGGTTCACCTCGTCAACACCCGTTGCGCCGACATTGACATCCAGGATATCAGCCCCGGCCTGCGCCTGGGCCAGGGCCAGGTCACGGACAATGTCCAGATTACCCTGCTGTAAAGACTCGGCCAATTTCTTCTTGCCGGTGGGGTTGATGCGTTCGCCGATAAGCACGGTAGGCCGGTTATCGCCGATAACCACTTCTCTGGTCGCGCTGGCTACCCGGGTTTCCATCAGTCAATTTCCTCCCTTATGCCCTGTTTTAAACGGTACCTGCCGAGATAACCGGCCTGCAGGAAAATCGGTGTAAAATCAGAAGCGCCGGCTAATTCAAGATAACGCACTCTGGAGGCAATCTGCTGTGCTTCCGTGCGCAGTCTGGCGGAGAGCAAGGCCAGCCGGGCGCCGCTGCCGGCGGCGTTGCCTACCTGCTGAAAGCGGTCTGGAGGCAGTGAAGGTAACATGCCGATAGTTATCGCGCTGCTAATATCAATGTAGCTGCCGAAGGCTCCGGCGATTATCACTTGCCTGAGCTGGTCCTCGGAATGGCCGTTTGCCTTCAGGAGCAGTTCAATGCCGGTGCGGATGGCTGCCTTGGCCAGCTGCAGTTCCCGGATGTCTCGTTGCGTGATGGTAATTGGTGGCAGACCATCGCGCTCCTCCCGGTTGACCAGCCAGAACTCAGGCTGCTTCTGCCGGCTATGAACGCGGGGGTGGTTCTTCTCCATCCGGCCGCTCTGGTCAATAATTCCTGCACGGTAGAGCTGGGCTATGGTGTCAATTATGCCGGAACCGCAGATGCCCGCCGGCGGTGCTTCAGCTATGGTCTGGTAGTGAATATGGTTATCAACTATTTGCAGGCGCTCGATGGCGCCACTGGCTGCCCGCATGCCGTTCTTGATATGGCCACCTTCAAAAGCGGGGCCGGAGGCACAGGATGCCGAGGTTATCCTTCCCTCGCTTATCAGGGAAACCTCGGTGTTCGTTCCAATGTCCAGGGCAAGGGTTAGCCCCCCGGCCTGCCAGATTTCCCTGGTGGCGAGCAGCATCGCCACATGGTCAGCGCCGACGAATCCGGCGATGTTGGGCAGCAGGTGGATAAAAGCGCCTCCAGCAATGTGCAGGCCAAGCTGACGGGCTTTAATATCCAGAGTCCCGCAAGCCGCAGGCACATAGGGGGCGCGTGCCAGATGACCTACCGGCAAACCGAGAAGCAGGTGGTGCATGGCGGTATTGCCAACCACTACTGCCTCCAGGATTTCCCCGGTATTAGCGGCAGCTTCGTCACAGAGTTCGCTTGCCAGCCGGTTAATGGCATCAATGACCAGTTTCTGTAGTTTGGCGCCGCTACCTGTTGAATTAATGCTGTGAATACGGCTGATGATGTCATCGCCGTGGCTTATCTGGGGGTTTGTCATCCCTTGCGCCGCCAGAGTACGCCCGTTGCTTAGATCGACCAGGTAGCCAGCAATCTTGGTGGTGCCCAGGTCTACTGCCAGCCCCAGCTGACGACTCGACAGCGGCTCTACGGCAATTACTTCGTTGTGTTGCACTGCCGCCTGGCATTTCCAGTTCCACGCCCTTAGCTGTAAAGGCAGGGTGCGAAGTACATGGATATCCACCTGATAGTGGTGCTGCTGGTGTTGCTGGCTCAGTGCCTCAAGCAGACGGTCGGCATCAGCCTGCAGGTCGGATAAGGAGGGAGGAGCTAGCTGTAAGCGGAAAACCTGTACCGGCGGCTCTATTGTAACCTTGGTTTGCAGTCCTTCTACCTGAGTTCGCTGTGAAGCGGTCATTGACCCGGCAGGTACGCTCACCTGGCAATCGCTGTACGGGTAGGTCTGGCAGGCTAGCCGCCAGCCTTCCTCAATCTCCTGGCTGGAAAATGTTTCCCGTTCACGGGAAGTCGGCTCGGAGACGGTGCCGCTGAGAACGCGCACCCGGCAGGCACCGCATGTCCCCCGGCCACCACAAACGCTACTGATACCGGCACTGCACTCACGGGCACAATTCAGCAGGGACTCATTGGTCTGGCATTGTCCCCTTCGGCCCAGCGGCTCAAATTCAATAGTGTAAGCAGTCATGCTCTCTTTATTACTCAGGCGCGTGCTCGGTAACGGCACGTTTTGCCGGAATGGCAGCGGGCGCAGATTTTGGCCTGTGTCAGGACTGGCATCTGCGGCCCCATGCCGATGATCAGGGAAACCGACTTGCGGGGGGACATCATTCCGGAGCTGGTCAGCCTCACGCCGATGTCTTTAACGGGCACCAGTGTCAGCAATTGCTTTTGTTCGGAAACAGGAAAACCGGGCATGCCCGGGTTGACCGGGCTGCTGCTTTGGTAGCCACGGGAAGCCGCCTCAGCCGTTATCAGCTTGGCGGCCTCCTCGCTCAGCAGGTCAACCGCAACGCTGCCGATGCCGTCAAGAAGTGTCCCCCTCAGCGATTCCTTGCGGTTAAAGTATTTAATAGCCTTGCCTTCCAGCCCGGGGCCGATGGTGCCGACGGCTATGGCCAGTTCTTTGGCATCGGTCAGGGTTGAGCGGAACAATGAGCCGCGCAGCGTGACATTTCCCTCCAGCTGCACCCCGTCTGCTCTTATCTCAATTACCGGGTAAATATTATATGCGATCGATGGCCGCATGAGATGGTCGCTGCTGATAATGTCCAGGAGGTCGCCAAGCAGGCTTTTTATCTGCGGAGTCAGGCGGCTCTTCCCGGCGATTGCCTCATGGCGCAGCACCTGATTCATATCCAGGGCCAAATTGATATTGGTGATGACTGGCATTGTTACTCTCTTATAGTATTTAAGGTAGCACCTTTACCAGGTATGGCTGCATTAAAATCTATTCAGGGTATGAATTTCCGGGCAACCTTTCCCAGGCCACGCAGGGCGCCTTCTATTGTCCTGTCGTCCACGCAATATGCAATACGGAAATACCCCGGTGTGCCGAAGCCACCACCGGGCACTGCCAGTACCTTCCACTGCTTCAGCTCGTTGATGAAAGCCAGGTCGTCCTCACACGGCGTCTCGGGGAACATGTAAAAAGCTCCCTGGGGTTTTATTACCGAGTATCCCATCTTGATGAGGCGGTCATACAAGAAATCTCTCTTCTGCTGATACTCAGCCACGGAGACCGTTACCGATTGCAGCCGGCGGACTACATGTTGCATCAGGGCTGGCGCATTGACGTACCCCAGGATGCGGTTGCAGAAAATAAAACCGTCCATTATCTCCTGCCGTTGCTCGTATTCAGGGTGTATAGCGAGATAACCGATACGCTCGCCGGGGAGTGCCAGATCCTTGGAGTGGGAATTAACAATAATCGTCCGGGTGTGATGGAGCAGGGGTGACGGATACGACAGGCCATCATAAATAATCTTGCGGTAGGGCTCATCGCTGATAAGGAAAATCTCGGTCCCGTACCGGGCTTCCTTACTGCGCAGTATTTCCCCGATTTGATGCAGGAGACTGGCGGGATAGACAACGCCGGTGGGGTTGTTGGGCGAGTTTATGATTAACGCTCTGGTCTTGGGCGTAATGGCGGCTTCCAGGGTGTCCGGTTCGGGCAGGAAATGCTTTCCGGCAGGCAATACTTTAACCACACCGCCATGGTTGGCGATATAAAAACGGTACTCGACAAAGTAAGGGGCAAAGAGGATGACTTCTTCACCCGGATTGAGTATCGTTTTCAGTGCTACGTTTAAGGCTCCGGCTGCCCCGCAGGTCATCATGACATCCTGCGCGGTGATGTTAAGGCCGGTTTCCTGTGCTAACTGCTCGGCCACGGCGGCTCTTGTCTCGGTATAACCGGCGTTTGGCATATAGCGGTGCGTGCCGTGGGTGGGGTTCTGCACAAGCTTGCCGAGTTCCTGCTGAAACTCCGGGGGAGGCTCCATTACCGGGTTGCCCAGGGAAAGGTCAAAGACATTCCCGGCGCCATAGCGCTGTTTCAGGGCGGTTCCTTCCTCGAACATTTTCCGGATCATTGACCCTTCTTCCAGACTCTGGCGAATCCGGGCAGCGATGGACATCTTGTATCTCCTTTCTGCTGTTGCCGAACCTTGACACCCGGCGGTTGCAGTTACATAGGGAGTTCAATCACCGTGCCGGCGTTGTTAAAGAAGAAATTATCACCGAATTCCTCAGCCAGCATTGCCGATTTCTTCATCCCGGTGCAGTGACAGGCGCCAAGCTTCAGTACCCCCACCTCATGAAGAGCGGCGACAGTTCTGTTAAACTGTTCCTGTGATGCCCCGATGAGGTGAGTTCCCCCCACCACCATGTAAACTTGTTCGGTACAGGTGAGTTGCTGAGCGTGCCGGATGATATTGACTGTCCCGCGGTGAGCGCAACCCAGTATGATGACCAGCCCCAGTTCCGTCTTGAGATAGAGAGATTGGTCATCGTCCATGGGGTCCGGTATAAACTGCCCCCCCTCTTTCAGATAGAGCACGTCATCTACAGCTTCGAAGTCCGTGGTCATCGGTTCTTCTCCACTGACCACGATGTCCTCGTTAAGCCAGGTGGGGTCTGGAGTCAGAGTGAATCTAGCCCCCAGGCGTTCCAGTTCTTCCCGCCGGTAAGGAATACCGGAGTAGTGATATCCTTCGGTGTTATGGTTTTTCCCGTATTTTAGTCCCCAGACTGCCGGGTGGGCGATTATCTCAACCTCTTTATTTATTGCGGATAATACTGCCGGCAGACCGCCGGTATGGTCGTAGTGGCCGTGGCTGAGGACAATGATATCCACCTTAGCCAGGTTTATGCCTAAAATCTCAGCATTGTGGGTTACCGTTTTAGTGCTGGCGCCGGAATCCATCAAAATATTTAATCCGTCAGCCTCAATGAGGATGCAGAGCCCCATTTCCGCCAGCAGCCCCCTTCTCGGCGCCGTATTTTCCACCAGTGTCGTCAGCCGCAGTTTTTCCATGTCAATCATGTTCTTGCCCTCTTCCTTAAAAAATGCTATCGCCAGCCTGTTTTGATTGTATAGTTATTGATTTGGAAATAGGTTATCATATTTGTTACTCAGTAGTAAAAGATTGGCCTGTTTCTCTTCAGGGGATAGCCTGTTCATCATACCATTCGGTGATGTGGCTCGACCAGGTGCGGCTTACCGCTGTCTCCAGCACTGCCTGGCGCGGTTCAGGTATGTCCAGCAATGGCGGCAGAAGACGGTTATCGAACTGGTTCAGGAAAGAGCACTGTTTCTGAAGCGAGAGTATCGTCGTCCAGGCGCCACCATAAACCAGGTAGTCCAGTAACTGCTTCTGCGGTTCAAAATAGTCCTGGATGTGGCTGCAGACTCGGTTAAGAAAGGACTCTATTTGCTTTTCCCGGTGTCTCCGGAAGCGCTGCTGTGAGGAACCACCCTTTTTATGCCGCCCGTGGATGAGACCGGTGCCGACCTTGCTGCTGACCAGTTTCTCGCCCTGGCAAATGCCGATGGCGTATGACCCCAAACGCACCAGCACCAGCGCTATCCTTAAATCGTGGGCGAGCAGTGCCCGCAGTGGCTGCACAGAGAAGCCCCTCTTAAATGACTTTTCCAGTATCGGGAATGGCGGTAAGACGAGGTATTTCCGTTCTGGCCCGGAGAAAACGATGGCGCCGGTTTTAGCGCCGGCCGCGACTTCAAATAATTCGGCAGGCATCACTTCCTGCCCCATCAATCCGGTAAGCAGGATTTCGGTTTCCTGTTTTGAAATTCCCGGGGGCAGATAATATGACCAGGCGGCATCACTGGAATTAGCTTCCAGTTTATCAAGGAAACCGGGCATCTTTTCCCTGATTAATGAAAAACGTCTTGATGCCAGCATTATGTTATCCCCCTTCCCGGTTGGCTTTTGAAGGCGGGTGGTTGGTCGGCTAGAGGGTGACCACGGTCACCCCGTCACCACCTTCACCCTGCCCGCCGGGGCGGAAAGACTTGACCAGCGGGTGAGAGGTGATAAATTCTCGAACTATCTTGCGAACGGTACCGGTGCCGATACCGTGGATAATACGGGCTTCGCTTAAATTCACCTGGGCGGCATCGTTGAGATAGCTGTCAACTTCCACCTCGACTTCCTCAGCCCGTTTGCCGCGCAGGTCAAGCTCGGTGGAGACCGCCCGTCCGCTAATTTGTGTTTTTATTAAAGCCGGTCCGCGGGTGCCGGTATCCGGGGCGGGTGTTATCTTGGCCACGCTGTCCATTCCCAGCCGCATTCTGGTCCTTCCCGCCTGGACCTCAAGTTGCTGTGACGGCTCCAGGATTGAAAGCACCGTTGCCGTCAAGCCGGCTTCTTTTACCCATACCGTGTCACCAATATTAATGCGGCTATCGTCTTCTTGCTCTTCCTGGGCGGTGCCGTCTGCTTTCACCTGCCACTGTTCACTGTTTAATTGCTTGTGTGCCGAAGACATTATCTTTCTTGCCTGCTCCACCGCCTCCCGTGATTTTTCCTTGCGTAGCTCCGTGAGCGCCTGGCGTATTGCCTGGTGCAGCTCGGTAGCTTCCCGGACTACCCTGTCCCGCGCCTCTTGGATGATTTTTCGTTCCTCGGCTTTCAGGTGCTGCCGTTCACTCGCCAGCGCGGTGTTTTGCTGTTCCAGCCGGTCTTTCTCCCGGGAAGATTCATGGCTGAGTAGCTCGAACCTTTGTTTTTCTGTCATCAGGGTGGTAAGCAAGGTCTCCAGTTCCTGGCTACCTTCGGTCAGCATCCCCCTGGCATCGCTGATAATGTTATCGGGCAGGCCCAGCCGGGAAGCCGTTGCCAGGGCATTGCTGCCACCCGGGATACCCACCGCCAGGCGATAGGTTGGCGCCAGTGTTACCGGGTCGAATTCGAGCGAAGCGTTCTGGAAACCGGGGGTGACGTGGGCAAATGCCTTGAGGTCACTGAAGTGCGTGGTAGCCACGGTCATTGTTTCCCTGGACAGGAAGTAACGCAAAATGGCGCGTGCCAGAGCCGAGCCTTCAGCAGGGTCAGTGCTTGTCCCCAGTTCGTCAAGGAGTACCAGGCTCTCCGGAGTAGCGTTCTTGATGACGCGTATGATGTTGCCTATGTGCCAGCTGAAGGTTGACAGCGTCTGCTCGATACTCTGCTCGTCACCGATGTCGGCAAAGATGCCGTCGAATACCGGGAGGCTGCTTTGCGGGGAGGCGGGAATCGGTATGCCCGCTTGCGCCATTAAACTGAGCAGCCCGATAGTTTTCAGCGCTACCGTTTTGCCTCCGGTGTTGGGGCCGGTGATTACCAGCACCGAGAAGTCCCGGCCAATTTCTACCGAGAGTGGCACGGCTTCTTCCGTGAGCAGAGGGTGTCTGGCCTCAATGAGCCTCAGACAGACAGCAGGTTCAGCGGCGGGCTTTCTCTTATCTTTGCTGAAGACGTTAATACCTGGCTCGGCGGCTTTCATTCTTTGGGCATATCTCGCCTTGGCCAGCGCCAGGTCCAGCCCGGCAACCAGAGCGATATTGTGAGCAATTTCGCCATGGCAGGCGCCGACTTCGGCACTCAACGTGCCGAGTATCCTCTCCACCTCTCGCCTTTCTTCGATAGCCAGTTCCCTTATTGCGTTTCCCATCCCTACCGTCACCGAGGGTTCCATGAAAACCGTTTCGCCGCTGTTGGATATGTCATGGATGATGCCTTTCATTTCATGGCGGCACTCTATCTTGACCAGGACAACGTAGCGGCCTTCCCGTTCCGTGATGATGTTCTCCTGCAGTATCTTGCTTCCCTTGGGCGACCTGATGATGGCTTCCAGCCGCGCCAGTAACTGTCCCCGGAGTCCGCTCAATTGCTGCCGGATATGAGCCAGGGCAGGGGATGCCGAGTCCAGTATCTCGCCGGCGGGGCCGAGGCAGCCAGCGATATCCTTCTCGATATACTTAAGCTCGGTGAGGCTGCCGGCGATATCCCAGAGCCGGGGGAACTCGTCGGATAGGCTGCTGAGATTGCGGCGTATTTGATGAATTGCGGTCAGGGTCTGCTGGATTTCCAGAAGGTTTGCCGGTTCAAGAATTTTACCCAGTGATGCCATTCTTGCTGCTTCACGAACATCATAAACACTCCCGATGGAGAAACCTGAGTCCAGCGCCAGGAGATGGCGCGCTTCGGCGGACTGCCCTAGCAATAGAGATATCTGCTCGGCATCAACCAGCGGCTGTAGGTTAGCGGCCAGCTCATGGCTGGCGGAAAAAGAAGTAAAACCAGCCAGTATTTGCCGTATCAGGGGAAACTCAAGCATTTCCAGGCTTTTGTTGTCCATAATAATGATCGCTGCTCCTTGGCTATAGATATATTATAGCACGATTCAAAGCAAAAG
>CAYOKF010000034.1:0-11749 GCA_964404475.1 uncultured Dehalococcoidaceae bacterium
TTTATTTATAAGGTTCAGCGCCGCCTGATTGGTGAGGAGTGCCTGCTGTTAAATAACTGCAATTTGGCTGCCATCCTCGCCAGGCAGTGGCCTGAAGATTTCAATACCCTGCGGGAATCTCTCTCTCCCTGGACGGTAGTCCTGGTGCTTGATGGAGGTAAACGGTTCCCCGAGGAAAAGATAGCCTATCAGGAAGAGGCTTTAAGAGAGGTAGCCGCTGAATTATCAATACCGGAACTGCCCGGCCTAATACCCGGTCAGCCCGGAGTGGAGGAGGAAATACCAAATATGCTCCGCAACGCCTGGCCCAAGGAAAGGGCGTACTGGAAGTTCGCCAGCAAGAGTTCCTGCCAGGACCTTTTCTTCCACACGGTACTAAGTAAAGCGCCGGCATTCGCTGAGGCTATCGGCGAAGTAGCGACCAGGCACGGTTATCCCGTAAACGAAATCGGTTTCTACATTCAACCAATAGCCTATGGCGGTGCCTGCCACTTTGAAGCCAGCTTCTACTATAATCCGGATAGCGCTGAAGAAGTGACCAGGATTAAAAGCCTGTTTACCGAGGCTGCCGAAGTGGTGCTGGACAGAGGCGGCTTCTTTACCAGGCCTTACGGATTTATCGCCGATTTGGTCTACAGCCGGTCTGCCGACTATACAGCGACCTTGCGTAAGTTCAAGGAGATGCTTGACCCCAATAACGTGCTGTCTCCAGGCAGATTATGCTTCTAAAATCAGTAATTTAAGGGGGGAGAAATGCTAAACGTTGAAGAGTACAGACGCCAGGCAAATCAGTGCGTCAGGTGTTCATTTTGCAAGTTTATTGACCTTAACTGGGTACAAAGCCTCAGATTTTCCCGGCAATGTCCCATAGAAACAAGATATGCGTTTAATCTTTATTCGCCTCACGGCCTGCTCCACGGTGCCCTGGCCGAGCTGGATGGTACACTGGAATTTACCCCGAAGCTCGTTGACGCCTTGTTCCGCTGCACCATGTGCGGCGGCTGCGACATCAGGTGCAAACGCAACCTTGACGTAGAGGTCCTCCAGGTAATCGAGGCGATGAAGATAAGGTGCGTTGAGCAGGGGAAGGGGCCCATGCCCGGGCACAAAACGATGGCAGACAATATCCGCAAGACCAGGAACGAATACGGGAAGCCACATGAGGACCGCTTCAAGTGGGTGATTGAAGAAGCCAAGCCAGCCGGGAAAGCGGACATCGTCTATTTCGTCGGCTGTAACGCAGCTTATCAACAGCCGAAGCTGGCCCAGGCTACGGCGAAGCTGCTAAAGCAGACCGATACAGAATTTATGCTACTGGAAGATGAGTGGTGCTGCGGCAACTATCTCCTGGCCACGGGACAGGTAGATCTGGCACGGGAGATGGCGGAACACAATGTTAAAGCCATCCAGGACTCCGGAGCCAGGGTGGTGCTCACCAGCAGCGCCGAATGCTATAAAAGCCTGAAGGTAGATTTCCCCAAGCTTCTCGGCAGGTCAACGGAAGACATGCCCTACACTCCCCTGCATATAACGGAGTATATTGACCAGTTAAGGCAAGACGGCAAGCTGGAACTCAAGAAGAACGTCCCGATGAAGGTAACTTACCATGACCCGTGCAACCTGGGCAGGCTAAGTGAACCCTGGCAGGAATGGGAACCCAAATACGAGCCGCCCGTCATTCCGGTCGGCAAGGTATGGAGGCGCGGTGACCGCGGCATTTATGACCCACCCCGAAATATCCTGAAAGGTATCCCGGGGATGGAGTTAGTGGAAATGGAGAGAAACAGGACTAACGCATGGTGCGCCGGCAGTTGCGGCGGGACAGCCGTAGCGTTCCCGGACTTTGCCCTGTGGATAGCCGGGGAAAGAATCGAGGAGGCAAAGGCCAGCGGTGCCGAAGCGCTGGTTACCTGCAGCCCTGACGCCAGGGAAATACTGTCCCGGGCAGCTGAAGCCAAGCAAATAAAAATGCCAATCTACGACATTACGGAAATAATACTACAGGCAATGTAGTTTAAGAGGAGATGGCGATGAGCATACCTAAAGAGGCATACCAAGAACTACAGGCGATTGTTGGGCCGGAGTGGGTCAGCGATGACCCGGCGATTTGTGAAGCCGACCGCCGGGGTGGCGGCCAGGCGGCATCCACCTCCAAACGAATCAGACCGGCCTGCAGCATCCAGCCGGAAACCGCCGATGAGGTCCTGGCAATCGTAGGGCTGTGCAATCAATATAAGCTGCCCTTTGCCGCTACCAGCAGCTATAACTCACCCGAACCCGGCTCCGGTAGAGAGAACGTGGTCTTCATTGACCTGAAGAGAATGAGGAAAATGGAAATAGACGAGGAAAACCTGTACGCCGTCGTTGAGCCCGGCGTGAGTTTTGCCGCCCTGCAAGCTGAGGTATTTAAGAAGGGGCTCCTTGCCTTTGTCCCGATGAGCGGCGGTAACTGTTCGGTGATTGCCAATACCATCAACATCGGTGAGGGTGCCCTGTCCTGGAAGCTCGGTGACCGGGGTTACCGGCGGTTACTAGCCGCGGAGTGGGTAACTGCCGAAGGTAAATTATTGAAAATCGGGTCAAGGTCTATTTTTGAGGACTTCTTCTGGGGAGAGGGGCCGGGGCCCGACCTGCGCGGTTTAATGTCACCTTCAGACATGACAAGCCCGGCCGCCAAGGGGGTGGTTACCAAGATAGGGGTCAGGTTGTTCCCCTTCGTCAGCGAAAAGCTGGTACCTTCCGGAGACGCCCCGACGACCACAATCCTGCTGCCCGAAAACAGGTTCAAGTGGTACAACCTCGTCTTCCCCACCAGAAAGGCAGCAGTTGACGCCATGTACGAAATGGGCAAATGTGAGATAGGACTACTGGTAATGACGGTGCCACCCTGGTTCTTCTCTATGGCCAGAGTCAGAGCGCCGGCTCCCGCGCCAACCGGGGCCGCCGGCTTCTGGGCAAACTGGAATGAAAAAGGCGCTCCGCGTGCAGCCGAGAGGCCGGAGCAGACCCTGGTGCGGCTGCTACTCTACGGCATCGGCTCCGATAAGCGCCTCGATTATGAAGAGAAGGTGGTGCTGGATATTGCCGGTGAGTTCGGCGCCGAAGCGCGGACAAGCCGAACGCAGGATGAGACTCACTTTATGTCATCGGATGCCATCGTTTCCAATATTGCCGGTGGCAGGTTCCGCTCTATCCTCAATTTTGAATCCATGGAACACGGTCTAAAGGTGGCAGACATCATCAACAAGAATACCAGCAAGCGCACGCCACCCGTACTGAATGATTATGGAACCACCAACTGGCTGCTGCCCTATGATATGGGTCACACCGGCAAGGAAGAAAGCCTTCGTTTTAGCGATGCTGACCACGAGGAAGACCTCTTTCTTTTAATGCTGGACTGCCAGAAGGATTTCCTGGAGACAGGAGCCTTCCCGGCAACACCTGACCCCGGGCTTTACGGGCCTAAATGGGGGAATTACCCGGAAAAGAACAAAAAGATAAAGCAGATCATGGACCCTAATAACCTCGCCTTTCCTCTGGACTGAACTAGCCTTGAAAGTGGAAATAGTGAAATAAGAATGACCAGGGTGTTAAAACCTGGTAATTAAGGAGGATAGAGATGAGATACTTCCTTGGTCTTAAGGTGCTTTTCGGAAGCGGCGCGCTACGCCGCCTGGGCAGTGAAATCGAGGGTAAGGGCAACAGAGCCGCGATTATCACAGATAAGGTTATGGCCAAGTCAAGTGATAAAGTGGCCGATGTGGTTAAGGAAGCGGGCTATGAAGTAATGATCTGGGATGGGGCGGAACCGGAACCGGCCGTCGAGGTAGCCCGCCAGGGCAGCCAGTTTCTTAATGAGTGCCAGCCACAGCTGGTGATAGGCTTCGGGGGGGGCTCCGCCCTAGATACCGCCAAGGCAGCCTGGCTATTATACGAGAGACCGGATCTGGCCGATACCGAACTGGATAAAACTGCCGGCGTAAAGGCCAAACTAAATTTGCGCCAGAAGGCAAGGTTTATCACCGTCCCCACTACCAGCGGTACCGGCTCTGACGTGAGCTGGGCGATAATACTCACTGACACAGCCAGGCACAGGAAGATGCCGTTCGCCAATAACGAAATTGTCCCGGATATCGCGGTGCTCGAACCAGAACTCACCGCAGGTATGCCCAAAGCTCTGACGGCAAGCACCGGAATGGATGTTCTGGGACATGCTTTTGAAGGATATACCTCACGAGCACAGACTGATTTTAGCGATGGCCTCTGCCTCCAAGCGATGAAATTAACTTTTGACTGGCTGCCCAAAGCGTGTCAGGATGGCAGTGACCTCACCGCCAGGGAGAAAATGCAGAACGCCGCCACTATCGCCGGCCTGGGGTTCGGCAACAGTAATACCTCACTTGGCCATGCCCTAGCCCACGCAATTGGAGCAACATTGCACATACCCCACGGACGGGCGGTTGGTCTTGCCCTGCCCTATTCACTGGAGTATATCGCCGCCAACCCACCCGTCCCCAATGCACCTGACCCTATTGAGCGGCTGAGCACCGCCGCCAGGTTCCTGGGGATTGCGCCCAGACCAGACCGGGAGAGCATAACCGCACTTATCCAGAAGATAAAGGAACTAGCCAGAGAGATCGGAGAGCCGTCAAGTCTAAAGGAAGCCGGCGTAACCGAGGAACAATTCAGTCAGGAGATAGATAACCTGGTTAGCCTGGCTGGTTCGGATGTCAACATATTCTCCTCGCCTTGCGAATGCAAGGAGGAAAATCTCAGACAGCTTTTTCAGGATATGTGGGACGGAAGTTGACCCCCGGAGAGGTTGGGTACTTGCTTCCTTTGCGAATGTATTATATGATAGCGTATCCGGTAATTAGCGGATAGCCTAATTCAGGAGAAGATAGCAACCAAGGCACTTTAATAATTTAGCAATTTAGCCTCTAGAAAAACACCAGGGCAAGGGGGTGATAGATTGTAGAGCAAACCTGGCGCAGAAACGCACCCAACCTTTTACCTCTAAAAAAGGAGGCAAAAAGATGAGAAAGGTATTAACTGCATCATTGCTCATCGTGGTGATGGCAGGTTTATTCCTGAGTGGATGTGCCCAGCCTGCCCCCGCCCCAACTCCAACTCCAACACCAACGCCAACTCCAACCCCCGCACCGGAACCCGAGGAAACCATAAAAATTGGCCACATACGCCCTCTGACCGGTCATATGGCTATCACCGGCCAGAGAATGATAAGAGCTGGCGACTTCGGGTTTGAGGAAGCCGGCTACCAGGTTGCCGGTAAAAAGATAGAAGTCATTGTTGCCGACTCAGGAGCTGACCCTGCCATGGCTATGGACGCGGTCAGAAAACTGGTGGAGCACGACAAGGTATCCATGGTAATCGGCCCCACCGTTGGCGGCACGCAGATGGCGGTATCCGGCTATATGAACGAGGTAGGGATACCCCTGTTTTTCACGAACCCCGCTCCACCCGGAGTAATCTTCGAGGGACACCAGTGGACCTTCATGTGCGGTGGAACAGAATTCCAGAACAGTTCCCCGATAGGCCGCTACGCAGCCGAGGAACTGGGTTACCAGACGGCTACCGTGATAACCGGGGACTGGGCTCCGGGACATGGCTTCATGTCCGGCTTTGTCAATGGCTTCACGTCAGGTGGGGGAGAGATAATCCAGGAGCAATATACACCATTTGATTGTGCGGACTTTGGTCCTTACCTGACCGCCCTCAAGGACGCCGATACCGTGGTCGCCTGGTTTGACGGGACAACCTCAATACGGTTCCTCAGCCAGTTCCACGAGTTCGGCATCCGGGAAAGGATGCCCCTGATGGCTGACTTCCACGGCTCCTTCTTTGCTCCATTCATACTTTATCAACTCCCGCCCGAGGCAGCCGAGGCTATAATCGGCGAACTCTGCCCAACGTCTTACACCCCCCTCCTGGAACACGAGTTCAACAAGAATTTTACGGCGGCCTGGGAAGCCAAGATTGGTGAAACCCCGGAGGATACCGACACGGGTCCCTACCAGGGTGTCCAGGTAGCTCTGGCGGCACTGGAGGCAACGGGAGGTGACACCAGTCCCGAGAAGCTGCGCGACGCCATCCTTGGAGTCGACATCACCGGACCTGAAGGACGCATACACTTTGATGCGGGTACTCATTGCGCTCTCAAACCCATCTATATCGGCAAGGTCACCAAAATGGGAGAACTGTTCGTATGGGAGCCGGTTTTCACTTACTCCGATGTTCCCCCGCTCGGCTTCGGTGCGCCAGCAGGCCCCCCACCCGGTGGAGCACCTTAGCATTAAACAGCTATCTTGTGTACGGGAAATGATAGGGTGGCATTAGCTTAAAGGGAAGAAACCAGGACAGAAGTGACTGCCACCCTATCAACTAACTGACCGATAATAAAATGTAAAAGGCGGCAGCCTTCAAGCTGATAATACTAGTACGGATTCAGTTACTGACAGACTGGGTATTGTACCTGAAAAAAATCAAGCAGTAGCATTATTAGTCTGTGCCGGTAAAAAGGTACTTACAGCTCAAACGAGAGTCGTTCAAGATTATACGGAGCTAATTACAGCCTATGGATGTCTTGCTGGCCAATTTCTTAATCGGGATTTCATTCGGCTTCATACTGTTCCTTCTCGGGACTGGCTTATCGCTTACCATGGGGCTGATGAGAATTGTAAACCTGGCCCATGGCGCATTGTACATGATTGGCGGCTATGTTGGTGTGGCGGTAGCCCGGTATTGCGAGGGGCTGGTAGGACGGGATTTGTCCTTCGTGGTTGGCATTCTGGCCGGGGGAACCTGCACCGGACTGCTCGGCTTGCTCATGGAGACAGGATTTCTGCGCCGCCTGTATAAACGCGAGCTTGACCAGGTGCTGCTGACCATTGGTTTCGTTTACATCCTGACCAATCTGGCGCAATGGATATGGGGTCCAATACCCCAGAGTGGTATCACTCCTTCCTTTCTCTCCGGCTCCATCCGTATAGCAGGGATAACCCTGCCCATGTTTCGGATTGCGATTATCATTTTCGGGCTGGTTGCCGCCGCTGGTCTGTGGTTTTTCCAGGAGAGGACTAAAGTTGGCGCTATCATTCGAGCCGGTATGGACAATAAAGAAATGACGATGGGTCTTGGTATAAATCTCGGTATAGTTTTCACCGGCGTCTTTGCCCTGGGCGCCTTTATCGCCGGTTTCTGCGGCCTCATTGGAGCGCCGTTACTCGGAATTAACCTCGGTGTTGGCTGGGATGCCCTGCTTTTAGCCATGATTGTCGTCATTGTTGGCGGTACCGGCTCCATCCAGGGAGCCCTGGTGGGAGGGCTGGTGATAGGCCTTGTCGATGCCTATGGTAAAACCTTCTTCCCTGAATTCGCTTACTTTACCATGTACCTGGTGCTAATCATCATCCTGCTGTTCCGCCCTTCCGGTCTGCTGGGGAGGAGAATCCAGTGAAGAAAGCGATATTGCCCGGAAGCAACCTGCAACCACGGCGGGACTGGCTGTTTTCCTTAGGCCCATACGTTATTATCGCCATAATTCTACTGGCCCTGCCTCCCTTCCTGTCCAACTATCATCTGAGCATATTGACCAAAGTGCTCATTTTCGCCATCTTTGCCATCAGCCTGGACCTTATCCTGGGGTATACGGGGCTTCTCTCACTGGGGCACGCCGCCTACCTGGGAATAGCCGGATACACCGCCGGTATATTAATGGTACGCTACGGCCTTGACAGCTTCTGGGTGGTAATGCCGCTGGGTATCCTGGCGGCAGGGATTGCCGCTGCCATCATCGGCTATATCGCCCTCCGCGTTTCCGGTGTATATTTTTTGCTGGTTACTCTCGCTTTTGGCCAGCTGCTTTCCGTAGTTGCGATAAAGTGGCGTGGCATGACCGGAGGCACCGATGGACTGTTTGGCATCAGCGTGCCAGACCTTGGCCTTCCCGGCTTCGCATGGACGCCTTCCAGCTTCTATTATCTGGTGTTCATAGCCTTCGCGGTCTGTTTCTTCCTGTTATCCCGAATCACGAATTCCCCCTTCGGGCGCGCACTGGTAGGCATCCGCGAAAATGAAGCGAGGATGCAATGCCTGGGTTACAATACCTGGGCACATAAATATATCGCCTTTATTATTGCCGGTCTTTTTGCCGGCGTGGCCGGCGTGCTATTTGCCCCGCTTTACAAGATTATGGTACCGGCGCACCTGGGGCTGACCACCTCGGCGGCGGTAATGCTGATGGTAATAATCGGCAGCGCGGGAACGCTCTTCGGGCCGGTTATCGGAGCGGCACTGGTAGTACTCCTGGAGCGCATTGTCAGCACCTATACCCCCGAGCGCTGGCCGCTGATTCTGGGCGGGATCTTTGTGATAAGCGTCCTGTTTATGCGCGGAGGCCTGGGCATCTATCTATCCAGATTCTGGAGAAAAGTGAGACCGCAATATGGAAATGTTGAGAGTTGAGGACTTATTCAGATACTTTGGCGGGCTTCAGGTCTTACAAGGTCTTTCCTTCAACGTAGCATCCGGAGAGCGGCTTGCCATTATCGGGCCTAACGGGGCGGGGAAGACTACGCTGTTCAACGTCCTCGGCGGCCAGCTATCAGCTACAACCGGCCGTGTTTATCTTATGGGACAGGATATCACCGCTCTGGCGCCACAGCGCCGCCTTCATCTCGGTCTTGCTCGCTCCTTTCAATTAAACAACCTCTTTTTTAACCTGACGCTAATCGATAATATCCTGCTGGCTCTAAAGGGGGCTGATCTCCCTCATTTTCAGATGTTTCGCCCGCTCAGCAAGCGGACTGACCTTTTTGCTACAGCTGAGAATCTACTGAGGTCAATGGGTTTGTGGGAAATGCGTTCGGTTCCTCTCACCAACCTTTCCTACGGTGACCAGCGACTGGTAGAGGTTGCTTTTGCTCTGGCATCCAGACCAAAGCTACTGATGCTGGACGAACCCAGTGCCGGCCTGTCCACGGCTGAGGCTGCGGCTTTCGCGGATACCATTCGCAATTTACTGGGAGATACTACGCTCATATTCTGCGCCCATGACATGGACCTGGTCTTCACCCTGGCTGACCGGATTGCGGTGCTCTACTTCGGGCAAATCATCGCCCAGGGAACACCTCAGGAAATCCAGGCTAACCCCAGAGTCAAGGAAATTTATCTGGGGAGTGAGGAGACTACCGAAAATGCTGGAAGTAAGTGACATTCATACATATTACGGGGAGAGCCATGTGCTCTATGGCGTTTCACTTGAGGTTAAAGAAGGCCAGATAGTAGCCCTTCTCGGCCGAAACGGCATGGGGAAAACAACAGTGGCACGTTCAATCATGGGCCTTACCCCGCCACGCAGCGGTACCATCCGCTTCAAAGGAAAGGACATCAGCAAGCTTGAGCCTTACCGGATTGCCCGCCTGGGCTTGTCTCTAGTACCACAGGGACGGGGTATCTTCCCCTCACTGAGTGTTAAAGAAAACCTTACTATAGCCGCTCGTAACGGTAATAAAAGCCAGGCCTGGAACCTTGAGCGGGTCTATTCCCTCTTCCCCATCTTGAAGGAGCGCTCCAGGTTCTACGCCAATCTCCTCAGTGGCGGTGAACAGCAGATGCTGAGCATCGGCCGGGCGCTGATGACCAATCCTGACTTCCTTTTAATGGATGAGCCCTCGGAGGGCCTGGCCCCGCTGATTGTCCAGGAAATCAGCCGCATCATCGACCAGCTTAGAGGCAGTCACTCCGTGCTGCTGGCGGAACAGAACCTGCAAATGGCTCTGGGGCTGGCTGATTACGTCTACGTCATCAGTAAAGGCACGGTGGTCTATGAGTCCACGCCTGAGGCACTGCGTAATAATGAGGAGGTCAAGAGCAAGCACCTAGGTGTTTGATTAAACTCCTTATTAATATGCGTAGAACCCCTTCCCTGTTTTACGGCCGTACCACCCGGCGGTAACCATCTTTTTCATCAGGACAGGGGGAGCATATTGAGGGTCTTTGGTTTCCTCATACATAGCACAAGCTACGTAGTAAATGACATCAATGCCAACGAGGTCCAGTAATCTCATTGGTCCCATCGGGTGATTTAAACCAAGAGTCACGCTGTTATCAATATCCTCTTTACTGGCCAGACCGCTTTCCAGCATGCGAACAGCATTGAGCAAGAAGGGCACCATGAGGCGATTGACAATAAAACCGGGGGCATCCCGGGCGATAACCACCGTCTTACCCACCGCCTGACCAAACTCCTTACCGGCGGCAATGGCTTCGTCACTGGTCGCGATAGTACGGACAATTTCCAGCAGTTGCATCACCGGTACCGGGTTAAAAAAATGAAGCCCCAGCACCTTATCCGGCCGGGTAGTAGCCATAGCCATATCCAGGATTGAAAGCGAAGAAGTATTACTTGCCAGCAGGGCATGTGGCGGACATATCTTATCCAGCTCGGCAAATAGCTTCTTTTTTAAATCCATATTCTCAACAGCAGCTTCGACGACCAGATCACAATCGTTGAAATCTTTCATGTGAGTGGTACCCTTGATGCGGGAAAGGGTAGCCTCTTTGTCCGGTTCACCAATCTTCCCTCTCTCCACGCTTTTAGCCAGGGCAGAGTTAATAGCTGCCAGACCTTTGTTGAGCAGTTCCTCGTTCATTTCAGAGGCTACCACCTGATAGCCAGCCTGAGCGCATACTTGAGCTATGCCACTCCCCATTTGCCCGCAACCAATTACACCAATCTTCTTAATTTCCATAGTCCTACCCCTTCTTTTACTTGTGGCTATTTTGCCTTGTAGTCCGGCTTTCTCCTTTCGGCAAAAGCCCTGCTCCCTTCGGTAAAGTCCTCGGTATGCAAGCAATAGCCCTCCAGGGCATTCTCCAGGTTCAAACCATCTTCCAGAGTAAGGCTACTGCCCCGGACCATCGCCTCTTTAGCCGCCCTCACCGCCAGCGGAGCTGCCTGGCAGACAAGCTCAGCCCATTCCCTGGCGGCAGGCATGACCTGCTCCGGAGGTACCACCGCGTTTACCAGGCCAACGCGATAAGCTTCCTGGGCATCAATACGCTTTCCAGTCAATAGCATTTCCGCCGCCTTACCGGAGGGTATCAACCTCGGCAATCGCTGAGTGCCCCCCCAGCCAGGTATTACGCCCAGAGTTACCTCCGGCAAACCGAAGATAGCCGTCTCCGAGGCTATTCTGATGTCACAGGCGAGAGCAACCTCCAGACCGCCACCCAGAGCCACACCGTTGATAGCAGCAATCAACGGCTTCCATATGTCCAGCCCGCGCATATGTAAAGGCGGCATTTTCTCCGCTTCCCCGGGGAGGATATCCCGCATAAAGGGCAACATCTCCTCAATATCAGCGCCACTGCAGAAAGCCCTGGTACCGGCGCCGGTAATAATACCAACCCATAAGTCATCATCATCCCGAAAGTCTGCCAGTGCCTCACTTAACTCCCGGGCCACCTGCAGCGTGACCGAATTAACCTTCGGGTTATTAATAGTGAAGATGGCAATTTTACCCGCCTTCTCATAGTCGATAACCACAGCAAAACCCCCTTGTTCTTGATTCGTTACTGATAAGAATGCCACCTCCCAGCCTGTTCCACTCAACAAATCTAGCTAATATATAGTATAATATGTACTAGTGAAAAACGCCACAGAGAAAGGGATAATAAAAGCGGTATTCGGGATCTATCAGCATCCACAATAACTCACATTAAGGGG
>CAYOKF010000035.1:0-11600 GCA_964404475.1 uncultured Dehalococcoidaceae bacterium
TCATGATAAATTAGACCAAGGGGTTGGGGGTTAACCCTTAATTTGACTACAAGTTGGCCACTAACTAAAAGATACCCCGGTGGTTGTTTTCAACCGATAGAGAACGCTAGTGGAAAACAGATAAAGGCAGGTGTCAGCGTGGAGATAGAAGAAGTAATGATTGATTTCCCTTGCCCGGAGTGCCAGCAGGAATTCCAGGTAGGTGTTCACCAGCTCCTTGAGGGCGGCGTGATTATCTGCCCGAACTGCCAGGCAACCAATGTGGAGACGGAACTGGTGACTATCGCCCGCGAACTGGAGGAGTTAGGCGAATCGATCCGAAATCTGAAGAAATGTCTGGATAAGAGGTTCCGCCTGAAATTCTAACCGGACACGATAAAAATCAATCAATCCCCGTGTGTAAAAGACGGCAGCCATCCAAGGAGGGTAAATAACCCTCCTTTTTTGTTTCATGGTATCATGTCCAGCCTGCTGTTTTTGAAATCGCCGTAACCGGGAAAGGAACTATATTATAAAGGAAAATATTGGGTGTACCGGGTAAAACAGGTTAAAACCGGGTATATGTGCCAAAGCCATACCGCAAGATAAGTCCATTAACCACGAGCTTTAAAATACAAGAATTCAACCATTAAATTAAGGGTTTTTACCCTGTTTCGAGGGACTGGTACCGGTAAATAATAGAGAGACCATTTTAAAATCCTTTTGGGTAACAGCCGGAGTTGGAGCTGGAGAAAGCAGGCCCGGAGGCAATAAGCCAGTCGGGCCTGCTTTCTTTTTATTTCCGGGGCTTTTTGCCTACCTCACCCCCGGTATCCCCTTTTCACCCCATCCCGTTAATACTTCCTCCAGCACCCCCCTCCACTCCTTCCCCAGACGGCGCGGGCTTAACCTTATCTGGCTGGTACCCACCTTTACCCTGTCCTTGAATGAATCAAACCGCTGCCGGTCAAAGCGCATGCCGGCTAAGAGCCTGATAACCACCTGCCCGTCTTCGGTGATAACTGAGGCTATTCCAGCCCTGGCGGCCAGTATTTTAATCCTGATGGCATAAAGCAGGTTTTCTACCTCGTGTGGCAGAGACCCGAAGCGGTCACGGCACTCCCGGGCAAAGTCATCAAGTTGCTCAATCTTCTCCACCTTGGTCAGCTTCTGGTAAATGGCGAGCCTGGTATTAACGTCAGTCACGTATTCCTCCGGGATATAGGCGGTCAGGGGCAGGTCTATGGTAGGCGGGGGGAGGTGAGCCGGGGCTTCCTTGATTCCCGCCGCTTTAGCCTTTTGCGCTTCAACCGCCTCCGCCAGCAGACGGCAGTAAAGGTTGAAGCCCACGGCACTGATGTACCCGCTCTGTCTTGCTCCCAGCAGGGTGCCCGCCCCCCTTATTTCCAGGTCTTTCATGGCAACATTAAAACCGGCCCCCAGCTCGGTGGCCTCGTATATCGTGCGCAGCCGCTTTTCTGCCGTCGGCGTCAGGTGCTTGCCTCCGTCATAGAGAAAATAGGCATAGGCAAGATTGGCACCACGCCCCACCCGCCCCCGCAACTGGTAGAGCTGCGTCAGGCCGAATTTATCCGCCCGGTTAACAATCACCGTGTTGACATTGGGCATATCCAGTCCCGACTCAATAATAGTCGTACAGACCAGGACATCACTCCTGCCCCGGGTGAAATCAGTCATTACCGCTTCCAGTTTATCCTCAAGCATCTGCCCGTGGGCGATAGCCACAGTCGCTTCCGGCACCAGTTCCCGCAGTTGGTCCGCTACCAAGGCGATACTCTGCACTCTATTGTGGACAAAGAAGACCTGTCCGTTACGCTCCAGTTCCCGCAGTACGGCTTCCCGGATTAAGTGCTCGTTATATTCGGCGACATAGGTCTTAATGGGCAGTCGCTCTTCGGGAGGTGTTTCCATAGTGCTCATATCCCGCACTCCCACCAGAGACATGTGCAGGGTACGGGGTATCGGTGTGGCGCTAAGGGTGAGAACATCCACCTCGCTCCTCTTTCGCTTGAGGTATTCTTTATGTGTCACGCCAAACCGCTGCTCTTCATCAATGATTAACAGCCCCAAATCCTTAAAAGCCACGTCCTTCTGGAGGAGACGGTGGGTGCCAACACAGATATCCACAGTGCCATCGGCCAGGCCTCCAGTGATGGCATTTTGCTCCTTCGGCGATTTAAATCTACTCAGTACCTCAACCCTTACCGGAAAAGCCTTCAGCCGCTCGGTGAAGGTAGCATAATGCTGCTCGGCAAGCACTGTGGTCGGTACCAGCACCGCTACCTGCTTGTTGTCCATTACTGCCTTGAAGGCAGCCCGAATGGCTACCTCCGTCTTCCCGTAACCAACATCCCCGCAGACCAGGCGGTCCATCGGCTTGGCTTTCTCCATGTCTGCCTTGACCTCCTGCTGCGCCTCCATCTGGTCGGGCGTCTCAACATAAGGGAAAGAAGCCTCAAGCTCCTGCTGCCACAACGTATCCCGGGAAAAGGTGAAACCGGGAATATACTCCCGGGCTGCGTATAGTGCCAGCAGCTCCTGAGCCAGTTCCTCGGCAGCCTCATGGGCACGCTGCTTGACCCGCCGCCACTCCAGTGTGCCCAGCCTGCTTAATGATGGGGGTTTATCACCCGCCCCGATGTAGCGGTTGAGCCGGTCTATCTGGTCAGTGGGGATATATAGTTTATCGCCGGCGGCGTAGTTCAGGATGAGATATTCCTTGGTGACCCCATTGGTTTTCATCGTGGTAACCCCGCTGAAACGGGCAATGCCATGCTCCACATGCACCACGTAGTCACCGGGAGATACATCAACAAAAAGCTTCAGGCGCGGCACGGGGCGCTTCTTGACCAACCGACGCTGCTTGACAAAGCCGAAGATTTCGGCATCGGTCAGCAGGCAGGTCTCATTATTCATTATCCAGCCTTCCGCCAGCGAACCCTTTACCAGTATTATTGAACCCGGCGGCGGCACCTGCCTGATTTCACTGACCGGCGCGGCCATAATCCCCTCTTCTTCCAGCAACTCGGACAACCGGCTTGCCTGCTGGCTGACCAGTATCACCCGTTTTCTCTCAGAGAGAATTTGCCTGACCTTATGTACCAACAAAGGCAACTGCCCGATAAAGCCGGGTGCCGAAATGAAATCCATCTGTGGTGATGCTTCATCAGCGGCAAAGGTATTGAGATTCAGGTACTGCCCGGTCTCTATCCCCGGCTCAATCTCCGGCCAGGTGAAATACGGCCGGGGGAAGCCGGACGGCAACTCGCCACGCTCAAGTTTCTCCAGGCGCAGTTGCTCACCTTCTCTATCCAGCTCCACCACGGCTTGCTTAATACCAGACGGTTCATCGAGTACCAGCAGAGCATTATCCGGCAGGTAGTTCAGGATAATGTCATGATTGAAGAGAGGGGCATAAAACTGAAGGTTACGCGGCTTCTGCCCTTCCCGCAGCATCTCCATTTCCGATTGTATCTGCTGCCTCAGTTCAACAGCGCAACCGGAAAGGTCGAGACCGTTCAAGGTCTGCTCAAGCTCATGCTTGTCTCTGAGGCGGGGGGCCAGCAAATCGGTAGCGGGGCCAACCGATACCGAGTCTACCTCCTTCAGCGAACGCTGGCTTACCGGGTCAAAGAGGCGGATGCTCTCAATATTATTTCCGAAAAACTCCAGCCGCGCCGGCAGTTCACCGGTCGGCGGGTAAATATCAACGATGCCACCACGGTGGCTCACCGTACCCGGTACTTCCACCAGGTTTTCTGTCTGATAGCCCATTGCTTCCCAGCGCTGCAGCAGGCGGAACGGCTCAATTTCCATCCCCGGCTCTACTTCATGAAAAACCGAGGCGAAATCATGATAATGCGGAACTCTGCTCATCAACGCCGGCGCTGAAGCCAGGATTAAAGGAACGTTCGAGTATGATTCACGGTCACAAGCAACCAGAGCCGAAAGTGCCTGCACCCGTTCCATCTCATTGGTAACATCCGAGGTGATACGCTCATAGGGTAAAACGTCAGGTTCCGGCAAAAGACTCACCTGCCCGGAACCAGTCCACATCAGGAGCTGCTCATATAATCTTTTTGCCTTTTCCGGCTGTGCGGTAACCACCAGCATGGGCAACTGCTGTTGCCGGTACAGTGCCGCGATAAGATAGGCCTTGGCAGAATCAATGATCACCACACCACCCCTCCACTGCTTCAAATCAGCCATGAGCCGATGGTAAGCGGGCATCTCTTCAATAAGATCCAGGAGCCGGGTTAATTCCGCCATCAAACTTCTTTCTCAAATACCCCTAGGGCTCGCTATACAGCCAGCCCTGTTTAATATTTTATCACAGGTTGAGTAATTAACTTAAATACGCCGGGCCATACTGATAACGGTTACCAGAGCCAGCAGCAGAACCGCTGCGCTCAATAGCAGCCCCGGCGCCAAACCCACCATGCCACCCACCCAGCCCATCACCGGCGCCCCGATGGCAACGCCAGCCGTCAGCAGGGCATGGAATAGCCCGGTGGCCAGGCCACGCTCTTCCGGCCGGCTATGGTCCACCAGCAGCGCCGATATTGACGGAAACAGCATTCCGTAGGCAGCCCCGTATAATGCCATCACCGCTGCCAGCAGCGGGAAAACGGTTACCGAAGGCATCAGCACCAGGGCCACCACTCCCAGGCTCAAGCCGGAGATAGCGGGTATCAGCCGCCCGATACGGTCAGATAGAGCCCCGGTAAAAAACTGCAGGATGATAAAAACAATGGCAAAAACAGCCAGCATCATGCCGACATGAAAAGCCTCCATCCCCATTTTTTTCACATAGAGAGGTAACAGGGTCACCACACCACCAAAAGTAAAGTACTGGGCAAAGATTGAGCAATAAGAGACAAGGAGACCCTTTCTCTTCAGTAAAGCCATGACCGTCTCCAGCCCTTGACCGGAAGAAGGGCGAGCGGTCACACTAACCTGCTGCTGACCGGGGAGAAGCTGGCTTAGTATTGCCCCGGCAACCAGTAACCCTCCCCCGAACAGGAAAACCGCGGTATAACCCAGCCGGGAAACGATAAATCCGCTCAAGCCATAGCCCACCAGAGTAGCCGCCGCCAGAGCCATGCCATAGTAAGCCATCGCTTTGCCTTTTCGGGCATTACCTCCGTAGGCGGCAATGCCTGACATCGTCGCCGGCCCAACCATCCCGCCGGTTATCCCGTGCAGCACTCGTACCAGAGCCAGATGCAGCGGCAGACGGCAAACAACATAAAGAAACATGCTTAAAGCATCTCCGATCAGGCCGGCAAGCAGCGGAACCTTATAGCCTATGCGGTCAATCAACCGCCCGAAGAGGATATTGGCCGGGGTATTGGTCAGCGAGTACAAGCCGATGATAAGCCCGATAGTACCGGTGCCGGCTCCAAGCTGGGACGCATATAAAGCGATGACCGGTATCAGCAAATGAGTATCCAGAAAGCCAAGAAAGGTAATTACAGTGATGAGCGGCAAGCCCAGCCCCTTCCGTTGTTGGATTACGTCATTCATAACACGCTGATAAACAGCATATATTATAGGGTCATCCTTGTTCAACTCCTTACGGCTTGCTATAATGGTACGAATCATGGTGAGACAATCAATGAGTAACGGCAAAAGCAAACTTAAATCAACGGCATCTTCCTGCCGCCGGATAGTGGTTAAATTCGGCACCAGTCTGCTTACCGCCGGCACCCCTCACCTGGACCAGGACATAATGTCCCGGCTGGTCGCCCAGGTGGCCCAACTGCACGGTGAGAAAAGGGAACTGGTTATCGTTTCCTCCGGGGCTATCGCCTCAGGACGTAACAAGCTGGGGGTAACCAGAAGGCTCCGTGACATACCCTTCAAACAGGTAATGGCTTCGGTGGGGCAAAACCGCCTGATGTCCCTCTATGAGCAGCTATTTAGCCAGTATGATATCACCGTAGCTCAGGCGTTACTCACCAAAGCTGACCTTTCGGAACGCGCCGGTTACCTCAACGCCCGCAATACCCTGCTCGCCCTTTTGGAGTTCCGCGTGATATGCATCGTCAATGAAAATGACGTGGTCGCCACCGAAGAAATACAGGGGGCAATGTTCGGTGATAATGATAACCTGTCCGCCATGGTAGCCAACCTGATTGATGCCGACCTGCTGATAATTCTCAGTGATACCGCCGGGCTGTATTCCGCTGACCCCCACCGTGACCCCAGCGCCCGCCTTATTTCTGAGATAACCAGGATAGACTCTAACATAGAACTAATGGCTACCAACACCAGCAGTAACCTTGGCACCGGCGGAATGGCCACCAAGATAGAAGCAGCCAGGCTGGCTACCGCTTCCGGAGCAACCGTAATCATTGCCAGCGGCAATGAACCAGACATCCTCACCAGATTGGTAGCCGGCGAGCATATCGGCACCAGGTTTTTACCTACCACCAGCAAGCTGGAGAGCCGCAAACGCTGGATGCTCTGCGGGCTGTGTACCAAAGGTAAACTGGTCATTGATTCCGGGGCCGCCCTCGCCTTAAGGAAACAAAAGAGGAGTTTGCTTTCCGCCGGCATCAAACACACTGACGGCGAATTTGACCGCGGGGATATCGTTGATATCTATGATACGGAAGAAACTTACCTCGGCTGCGGCATCACCAACTACAGTTCCGGCGAGATTGATATTGTTAAAGGAGCACAGTCCAGTAAGATTGCAACCATGCTCGGCGTTGATTACGGCCCGGAAGTTGTTCACCGCAATAACCTGGCAATGCTTTAGAAAGAGAGGAAGGCAATTGGCAATAGGCAAACTATATATGGAAGGCAGCGAAGAGTTTGTGGCAGAGGTCAAATATCAGTTCCATGATGAATCAACAAACAACTGGTGGGGTGAGCTTGTCCTTACCGAGTATAAACGCATCAGTGATGGGCAGAGCTACATTCTTGAACTAGAGGACAACCGCAGGTGCCGGTGCTACCTGAAAAAGAGGGTGAACCGGGCGGTGAGCGGCGTCCCGCCCCGTTATATCTATCACTTTGCCGGCATTACCCCGCTGGGGTAGACGATAGTATTTTGGGGGGAGGGGGACTATGAAGACTAACGTGCTCTATTACGGGGATAATCTAGAAATTCTGCGCAACCGGGAATATTTCCCGGACGATTGTATTGACCTCATCTATCTTGACCCGCCGTTTAACAGCAAGAAGGACTATAACATCCTGTTCAAGGAAAAAAGCGGTATCGAGTCTGAAGCCCAGATAAAAGCCTTTACCGATACCTGGCACTGGACACAGTCAGCTCAGGATACCTATCAGGACATTTACCAAAACGGCCCTCCCAAGGTAGGCAGGCTAATCGGCGCTCTGCATGACGCCATAGGCAATAATGACGTTATGGCTTACCTGGTGATGATGACGGCCAGGCTGATAGAGCTGCACCGCGTCCTCAAGCCCACCGGCTCTCTATACCTGCACTGCGACCCCACCGCCAGCCACTACCTCAAAATAGTGCTCGACCAGATATTCGGGCCAGCCAACTTCAGAAATGAGATTGTGTGGAGAAGAACTAATGCTAAGAGTCTCGCTTTTACAAGATTTGCTTCGAATCACGACATAATTCTAAGGTATACGAAATCAGAAAAGTGCCTATGGAATCCTCAATATATAGAGCACGACAAAGAATATTTACGGAAGTTCTATAGATATGTTGAACCAGGGACAGGCCGTAGGTATCGACTTGCTGATTTGACCAATCCAAACAAGGATAGGCCGAACCTTACGTATGAGTTCTTAGGTGTAACACGTGTCTGGCGATGGACACAAGAACGCATGAAAGAGGCATATAAAAAAGGACTAATTGTGCAAAACAAACCTAGTCGAGTTCCTGCTCTAAAACGTTACCTTGATGAGCAAGAAGGTAACCCCGTTGATGACCTATGGGATGATGTCTTACCAATCCAAGCTCAGTCATCCGAGCGACTGGGTTACGACACCCAAAAACCACTCGCCCTTTTAGAGCGCATCATCAACGCCAGCTCTAACAAGGGTGATATTGTCCTTGACCCCTTCTGCGGCTGCGGCACGGCAGTGGTGGCTGCCCAGGAGCTGAAAAGGAAATGGATTGGCATAGATATTACCCACCTTGCCATTAATCTCATGCGCAACCGCCTCAGGGACAGCTTCGGTATTAAAGCCGAGGTTATCGGCGAGCCAGTAGACCTGGCAGGGGCTACGGAATTAGCGCACCAGCCGGACAAATACCAGTTCCAGTGGTGGGCGCTGGGGCGAATTGGCGCCAGACCAGCGGGAGAGAAGAAAAAGGGCGCTGACCAGGGCATTGACGGCATTATCCACTTTATTGATGATAAGACGGGCAAGCCGGCACGCGTGATTGTTCAGGTCAAGAGCGGTCATGTTGGGGTAAAAGACATCCGTGAACTCAAGACAGTAGCCGCTAACGATGCAATAGGTGCCTTCATTACACTGGAACCACCTACCGGCCCGATGGAGGTTGAGGCAGTGTCAGCAGGCGTTTATCACTCCCCAATCTGGAATAAGGATTATTCCAAAATTCAGATATTGACCATAGATGAGTTATTTCACGGTAAAACCGTTGATATGCCACCGCAAACACAAACCAGCGTAACCTTTACTAAGGCGCAGAAAATAACCACGAAAGAAGGGGAACAATTATCTCTGGGGCAATAAGTAAAGAAGTTGAAGAAGGGCGCAGCACTTCTTATGAAATCTTCCCCTCCCTTGCCAGGGGAGGGGAATTAAAGGGGAGGATACACCATGAAATCGGCAGTAGAAGGACTTAGAGCAAAGGGAGGAGCCGCCAGGGCGGCGTCACGCTATCTGGCTTACCTTGCCACCGATATTAAGAACCAGGCATTGCAAAACATTGCCGATGACCTGCTATCCAGGAAAGACGAAATACTCTCCGCCAACCAGGCCGATTATCAAGAGGGCGAGGCATCCGGCATGAACGCCGCCATGCTTGACCGCCTGATGCTGGACACAGGACGCCTTGAGGCGATTGCCCAAGACGTGCTGACCGTAGCCTCCCTGCCCGACCCGGTAGGTGAGGTTTTTGACATGCGCACCCTGCCCAACGGTCTGCTGATAGGAAAGAAACGGGTGCCCCTGGGAGTAATCGGCGCCATCTACGAGAGCCGTCCCAACGTTACCATCGATATCTCCGCCCTCTGCTTGAAATCAGGCAATGCCATTATCCTGCGGGGTGGCAAAGAAGCCATCCATTCCAACAGTGCCCTGGCCAGCGTGGTGCAGCAAGCCTGCGCCAGAGCCGGGGTGCCTGAGGGAGCGGTGCAATTCATTGAGAATACCGATAGGGAACTGGTCAATGATATGCTCAAGATGAATGACGTTATTGACCTGCTCATTCCCCGCGGTGGCAGCGGTTTGATCCGATTTGTTACTGAGAATGCCACTATGCCGGTAGTCAGCGGTGGCATCGGCGTCTGCCATACCTACGTGGACTGGAGCGCTGATCTGGATAAAGCCGTAGCCATTGCCTATAACGCCAAGGCGCAACGCCCCACGGTATGCAACGCCCTGGATACCCTGCTGGTGCACGCCGATATCGCCGAACAGTATTTACCGCTGCTGGCGGCGGAATGGGCCAGGGCCGGAGTCGAGATGCACTGCGACGAAAGAGCCATGGCAATCCTGAAAGACAACTCCTCCCTGAAACTGGTGACCGCCGTAGCTGATGACTGGGGTAAGGAATTTTTGGCGCTGGTGGGAGCCATCAAGGTGGTCAATTCCCTGGACGAAGCTATCGAGCACGTTCAGAGATATACCTCAGGACATTCCGAGGCTATAATCACCGGAGAATATCATTCCGCGATGCGCTTTCTCAATGAGGTAGACGCCGCCTGTGTTTATGTCAATGCCAGCACCAGGTTCACCGATGGGGGGCAGTTCGGGCTGGGGGCCGAGGTTGGCATCAGCACACAGAAACTGCACGCCCGCGGCCCGCTGGGACTTAAGGAGCTAACCACCTATAAATGGATTATCTTTGGCAGCGGTCAGGTAAGGCCTTAACACCTGGCTTTATTTCAGAGCCGCTTCCTGTAACTCAAAAAGCTGCTTGATGCCCTTTTCGGCCAGAGCTATTAAGTCATTAATCGTCTCCCTGGAGAAGGGCTTGCCCTCCGCAGTACCCTGAATCTCAACAAACTCTCCCCGGCCGGTCATGACCACGTTAAAGTCAACCGCGGCATTGGCGTCTTCGTCATAGCACAGGTCCAGCAACATCTCATTGTGGACAATACCAACGCTGGTAGCCGCCACGGCACTCCTTACCGGAAGCGAAGATACTATACCCATGTTCGACAGTGTGCGGAAGGCCTGACGCAGAGCCACGTAAGCGCCGGTAACCGCCGCAGTCCTGGTACCGCCATCCGCCTGTAAGACATCACAGTCCAGAATTAACGTTCTTTCTCCCAGGGCAGCCATGTCAACTACCCCCCGCAGCGAGCGCCCGATGAAGCGCTGGATTTCCTGGTTTCTGCCGCCAACTCTACCCAGAGCTGAATCCCGCGGCGAGCGGGTGGTCGTCGCCCGGGGCAACATGGCATATTCGGCAGTTATCCAGCCGGTACCACTACCTTTTAGAAAGGCAGGCACTCTCTCCTCAACACTGGCTGAGCACAGCACTCTTGTCTTGCCCACCTCAATCAACACGGAACCCTCGGCGAACCTCTGAAAACCGGGGGTTATCTTTATCTCCCGCAACTCATCATAGGCACGTCCGTCAACTCTTTTCACCATATATCCCCAATCTAATCAACAATATCCCCGAGTATATCATTGATAGCCCGCTATGGCAATTTTACCCGTTCGGGCTTCTCGATAGCCTGAGACGAAGGCAGACGGGCAAAAATTACTCCTGAGTAACCGGCAAACAAAGGCTGACCAAAGAGGAAAGAACAGATAGAAAATGTTACTTAAGGCTGAGCAAATATTCTTTCAACCAGCCCAAAGCCGCTTCCGCAGCGTCCCGCTTGTTCTGTTCCCGGCTGCCCGGGAAAAAATGCTCCCGACTCCAGGTTCCACCCTGATGGGACAAGCCCAGATAAAATAGCCCCACCGGTTTCTCTCCGGTAGCCCCTCCCGGCCCGGCAATCCCCGTGTCCGCCAGACAGATATCCACTGAAAACACACTTCGGCCTCCCCGGGCCATCTCCTCCACCACCTGATGGCTCACCGCACCATACTTGCGGATAATCTCCCCGCTGACACCAACCACTTTCGTCTTAATCTCATTGCTATAGGCAGTAACCGCCCCCTGAAAGTAATCAGAACTTCCGGGAACATTGGTTATCCGATGAGAGATTAACCCGCCGGTGGCTGATTCCACCACTCCCAGCTTTAGCCCCTTGCGCCGCAGCAGTTCTCCCGCTTCCTCTTCCAGACTGGCCATAAACACACCTTCACTGATAATATTTTAAGACAAATAATAATTATAGATTATTTTCAGGCTTCGTGTTATCATTACTCGGTGCACAGCAGTAACCGAGCCTGTTACCCTGACGATCATTTTTCAATTATATAACATCTCGTACCGGAAAATTAAAATGGAGGTC
>CAYOKF010000036.1:0-11248 GCA_964404475.1 uncultured Dehalococcoidaceae bacterium
GTTATCACTTCGGCAGCGTCGTACCGGACCAGGTCGGGATCGGTTTTCCAGGCATAATCGTTGCGGGCGTCCGATAGCTTCTTTTCGCGCAGTCTAACTTTGTTACCGGTAATCATTCTCTAACTCTGGTTTTTAAAAAAAGTAACAGAGGGCTTGACCCCGCCGGTTGGTGACAAACCAGCCCCGCGGTCCTACTCTTCCTCCTCCTCCTCTTCTTCGTCGTCACCTCGTTCCCAGATGGGTTCCGTGTAGAGGTCAATATACTCTTCCATCGCCTGCGCCGCCATCTGCCTCATTCGTTCACTTGCCTCGGCAGCCAGCCCGGTCATCTCGGTCAGGTCAATATCAATACCCAGCACTCTGGTCAGCACCTTAAGCACCGCCAGGGCGGCTACCGGGTTTTGCAGGCGGGTGGCGTATAAGGGTACTTCCCCCAGCAGGCAGATACCCTCGATGCCTCGTTCCTTGGCCACGCCCAGCAATAATCCGTTCAGTCCGGAAATCTGCATATTGCCGCCCTGGACCAGCTCATACTCTTTCAGGTCTTCGATTACCTGGGGCGTGGTAGCTACTCCCCATACCCGGGGTTGTTCGGTGTGGTGCATGCGTGTCATGGCGGCAGCGCAGGTGTATATTCGCCTGACCTGGAATTTCAGCCCTACATCAAGAACACAGTTAGCCAGCTCATATCCCTTGGTGGCGGGCTGATCATCACCGGTAAAAAGTATCAGGTCACTGCCCCCGCCCTTGTTCTTCCAGTAGTAGAAATTGCTCTGCGGGAACTGGGGTTCTTCAACAACGTTATTCTTCACCAGTACGCCGATGGGGTCGAAGAAGTAAGAAGCCTCAAATGAGCCGAGTTCCCGGCACTCCAGTTTCCTGATCAGGTAATTAACCACGATGGTAGCCACGTCCCCGATACCGGGCCAGGCAGCCAGTAGGTTTGGAGAATTCAGCTTGGGGCGAGCGCGAAATTTAACCAGACCTGCCATTTTACTGCGTTACCTCTTTAGAGTGGAGTCAAAAAACTCCTTATTTACATATAAAGCTTACCATATAGTGACCATATTTAGAAAGGGGCGGGACCCAGAATGCCGTCCGCCGGTAGCTAGGTTTTGCTCGCCACGGACAGGCCGGGGCAATACAGGGGTGGTGTCTGCAGAAAGCCCCCCACCCACCTGGTTTCACTGCCAATGGCAGTAATCTGCTTTAACAGCTCATAGATGTTGCCGAAGACCATCGTGTTTTTCACCCTGCCGACTATTTCCCCGTTTTCCACTTTGTAGCCCAGCAGGACATTGCCGCTGAAGTCGCCACCCAGAATATTGCCCTGTCCCGCCCCCATGAGCTGCTCGATAACCAGCCCCTCTTTCATGTCCTCAATCATCTCCGCGAAGGTCATATCACCCGGAGCAATGACAAAAGCACTGGGGGAAGGTGCCGGCAGGCTGCCACGGCTTCTGCTGCCGTTGCCGGTACTTTGGGTTTTGGCGAGAGCGGCGGTTTGCAGGTCATAGAGAAAGTTAGCCACGCTTCCTTCGGTTATGAGGGGTGTGCGCTGGCTGGGCACTCCTTCATCGTCACAGGGGCGGCTGCCGGGACGGTAGGCGGCGGTGGGGTCATCCCAGAGGCATAGCTTCCGGTCAAAAACCGGCTTCCCCAGTTGGTTGCCTATCGGCGAAGCCCCCTCAAGCACTGTCTTGCCGTTGAAGGCGGCCATCAGCGGCATAATAACCGAGCTGGCGACCCCATTAGGGGTGAAGACCACGGGCAGGGTTCGGCCTGGTGCGGTGGCCTGGTTTCGCGAAAGCTCAAGCTGCCAGAGCACGGCATCGGTTACTGTTTTGGTACCGGTAAGAGGGTGGCAGGAGCTTTCGCTTTCCCCGACAAAGAGCATGTCCGTGTCTCTGGTGAGATTGCCCTCAAGCTCCAGGCTGAAGAAGCTTTTCTGGTAACTTGCCTGTCCGCCGCGGGAGTTGAGCAGCCGGACTGATAACGTACCCCGGCTGACGCCGGCCTCACAGATAATATCCGGCGTATGCGCTGTAACCGTGGCTATCATCTCCTCACCGAGGCCAATCGTTGCTTCCGTGGGCACGGAATCTACGGCCGGGTCAAAGACTTCGACCTCCGGGTAAGCAACGGGAGACGGCATCTGAAAACCGGCAGCCGTGCCAAACTGAGCGGTCTCCGCAGCATTGCGGACGAGCTCGTCAGAATTACCCAGTTCCGTGGCGGTGGCGTAACCGGTTTTGCCATTCTTGATGACGCGCAGCGCCACCGTGGTTTGTTGTTTCGTCTGGAGCTGCTTCAGCCGGTTGGCTTCGAAGTGAGCCTGAGTTTCTTGAGAAGAAATGGTAAAAACCTCGGCTTGCTCGGCTAGCTTCAGGGCTTGCTCAAGGATGCGCTCCATCATTTCCCCCCCACCAGACAGTGGCGGATGCGGATGTGGGGGCTGCCATTGGACACGGGCAGGGGCATCTGCCCTCCCTTGCCGCAGCCGCCACCCTGGTTCATATCCAGGTCATTGCTGATGGCGTCAATGTTCTTCAGGGTGGTGAAGACGTTGCCGGTGAGCACCACCGGGCGCAGTGTTTCGGCGATTTTACCATCGCGTATCATATAAGCCTCTCCGGCGGAGAAGGTGAACATCTCCATGCTGGTGGTGCCGCCGTACCAGTTCCTGGCATAAATCCCTTGCTTGATGTCGGCAATCATCTCTTCAAAAGAGGTGTCACCCGGTTCGATGTAGGTATTGGTCATGCGCACGATAGGGGGGTAGCGGTAATTAATGGCGCGGGCATTACCGGTGGGCGGCTCGTTCATTTTGGCGGCAGTTTCTCTGGAATGAAGCCTGCCGACAAGCTCGCCTTCCCGGATGAGGTAGGTCTTGGTGGCCGGCACACCCTCGTCATCGTATTTGTAGCTGCCCCGCAGCCCCGGAATGGTGGCTGTATCCACGATGTTGAGCTGCTTACCGCCAAACTGTGTGCCGAGTCGCATGATATTGCGCAATTGCGCATTTTCGTAAACGAAGTCGGACTCGGAGAGGTGGCCAAAGGCCTCATGGACGAAGACTCCGGCCAGCACCGGGTCCAGGACTACGGTGTATTCTCCACCCGTGACCTGTGGTGCTGAAAGCAGTTCCACGGCGCGCTGTGCCATCTCCGCTACCTGCTGGTGAAGTCCCTCTATGGCGCTGAATTCCCCGAGACTGCCCAGGCTCAACCCTACCTGCTGGATATCACCGTTTTTTGCGGTGATTGCCGCCAGGCGGAGGGTAACATCCGCCCGCTCCTGCTCAATGTAGCTGCCGGCGGAACTGAGGAATATCGCCTTTTTCCGGCTGTCGGCATAACCGATAGTTGAGGTCTGTATCTGCGGGGTGCGCCAGATAATCTCGTTGTATTCATCAAGCAGCTGTTTTTTTACCGCGAGCGGAATGGTGACGGGGTTCCTGTCCTGTTCCCAGGGTACCTGGTCAGTCACCGGTGCCAGCACAGCCAGCTGGCTGTGCTCACTGCCGGCCAGTTGCGCCTGCTTTACCGCCAGGGCTACTTTTCCGGCCAGGTCTGTGAAATCGTTAAAGCTGGCAAAGCCCCAGCCACCCCTGACCAGCGCGCGCACGTTTCCCCCGCTGGTGGTTGCCCTCCCTATCGCCTCCAGGTTCTGGCCACGGTAGGTTATGTGGCTGGTCTGGTTCTCCTCCAGGCGCGCCTCAATATAGTCCGCGTGATGCTTTTTCAGCTCTTCCGCCAGTTGATGGCTGACGGTCTCAATATTGGTCATGCCGCGTGTCCTTGTGGGGAATATGAACATCCTGAGCAAGTTAGTTTACCGGACATTCAGGCGGATTGTCAATTTAGTTTTCGGGTAACCCGCCCCTGTTGAAATCCGGCTTGAATGACAGACTTCCCGTATGTTTTAAGAAAGGCTTGTTTTTCCGAAAATAAATGTGGTATACTGACCAACGGTCAGTATTTAAGTGGTGAGGGCACTAGTTGCTGGTAGACTACGGATATATTGGTTTGTATCTGATTGTTGCCGTCCTGTTCACTCTACTAATGGTGATTATCCCGGTCGTTCTGAGATTTCTTAAGATTGTCCCCGATAAACCAAATCCCATCAAAGCCTCAACATTTGAATGCGGCGTTGAGACCATCGGCAAGACCTGGGTGCAGTTCAACTTTCACTACTATTTCTACGCTCTCATTTTTCTGGCTCTGGATGTACTGGTGGTTTTCCTGTATCCGTGGGCAGTCAGCCTGAGACAGCTGGGCAGTTCCGGCCTTGCCCTGGTACTGGTCCTGATTTTCATTGTTCTGGTCGGTTATATCTATGCCTGGAGGAAAAGGGTTCTGGAATGGAAGTAGATAGACCCGGGCAATACATTTATTCGGATACCGAGATTGACCGTGTTGAGGGGCAGGTCATTGAAGAGCTGAAGGCAAGCAGCCAGGAAGCGCTTCCTGACCCTGATCAGTGGCTTGAGGAGGAGGCGGAGAAAAATATCTTGGTGACCACCGTAGACGCGGTTATTAACTGGGCGCGGCGTTCCTCGCTGTGGACGGCGATATGTTTCCCTGCCTGCTGCGCCTTTGAGTTTATTGCTGCTAACGGCCCCCGCTTTGACCTTTCCCGCTTTGGCATGGAGATTCTCCGTGCCTCGCCGCGTCAGGCGGATCTGATGATTACCGCCGGTACCCTGACCTGGAAGATGGCGCCCAATGTGCGGCGCATTTATAACCAGATGCCGGAGCCTAAGTGGGTAATCGCCATGGGGGCCTGTGCTTGCAGCGGGGGTATCTTCGCTTCTTCATACAATGTGGTGCCGGGGTACAACCACATCATTCCGGTTGATGTCTATGTGCCGGGGTGCCCACCCCGCCCCGAAGCCCTGATTTACGGAATACAGACGCTGCAAAGGAAAATAGCGGCGAAAAGCAACATTAACCTGCTAGAAAGGTCTAAACAGGGATGACGGTAGCCCTTTCCGGGAAGGACATTGCCAGCAAGCTGGAGGAGAGGTTTCCGGGGAGTGTTGTTGAGTCCAGTCAGGCTTGTGTATTGATAAAGCCTGATTCCTTGCTGGAGGTAGCCGCTTTTCTTAAAGATACCCCGGAGCTTAATTTTGATTACTTTAATTACGTTACTGCCGTAGATTATTTTCAATACTTCGAGATAATTTACCAGCTTACCTCTCTGGAGCATAATCACAGCCTGGTGTTCAAGGCCAGGTGTTATGACCGTGAAAACCCCGCTGTTCCCTCGGTGGTGGAGCTGTGGCAGGGGGCTGACTTTCAGGAGCGGGAAATCTATGACCTGATGGGTATCCGCTTTGAGGGCCACCCTAACCTGAAGCGCATCTTTCTCTGGGAGGGATTTCAGGGGTATCCTTTGCGTAAGGACTTTCTGTAATGGCGATTGAAACCAGGGAAATGGCACTGAAAACCGAGCCTTTCGTGCTTAACTTCGGGCCGGTGCACCCGAGCACGCACGGCGTGTACCGGATGCGGACCACGCTTGATGGCGAGGTAGTGTTGGATATTGAGCCGGTCTTCGGATACCTGCACCGCGGTATTGAGAAGCTGGCGGAGCAGCGTACCTTTACTGGCTTCATTCCGCTGACTGACCGCCTTGATTACATATCCTCGATGAGCAACAACCTGGCTTACTGTCTGGCCGTGGAAAAACTGGCCGGGATAGCTGTGCCGGAAAGGGCGGAATATATCCGCGTCATTATCGCCGAGATGCAGAGAATCGCCAATCACCTGATAGCGGTCGGGTCTTTTTTGAATGACTGCGGCGCCTATTTCACCCCCTTCCTGTACATGTTCCGGGAGCGGGAAAGAATCGTGGACCTTTTCGAGATGGTCAGCGGGCAGCGGTTGCTCTACAACTATATGCGCATCGGGGGTGTCAGCCAGGATTTGCCGGACGAGTTTTTACCGGCTTTACGCAAGTTACTGGACTTGATGCCGAGCTATATTGGCGAGTATGAACGGCTGCTCAAGGATAATGAGATACTGCAAGCCCGTGCCAGGGGTGTGGGCATCCTGACTCAGGAGACGGCTGTTAACTGTGGCATAAGCGGGCCGGTGCTCCGTTCCACGGGTTACCGGTGGGACTGGCGCCGGGCAGACCCTTATTCCATCTATGACCGCTTTGATTTTGATATACCGGTGGGGGTACAGGGTGATTGTTATGACCGCTTCCGGGTCAGAATCGAGGAGATGACGCAGAGCCTGCGTATTATTGAGCAGGCGATTAAAGACCTGCCGTCAGGGCCGGTGCAGGCTGATGTGCCGCACCTGATACGGCCGCCGGTGGGGGAGGCATATGCCCATATTGAAGCCCCCAAAGGCGAGCTTGGTTTTTATCTGGTGTCTGATGACTCGGTGGCTCCCTACCGCTGCCACGTGCGCCCCACCAGCCTGATAAACCTGACCGCGCTGCGCGAGATGGTGCGGGGCTGGAAGGTAGCCGACCTTATAATTATCTTTGGCAGCATTGATATTACACTTGGCGAGGTTGACCGATAGTGGCACTGGCGGCTTTGAACAATATCGGCACTCAAGTTTGCCGGCAGGCAGTACCTCCGGACTGGCCGGGTGGCTTCTGGTGGCACTGGCTGTTTTTTACTGTTGTCCTTATCATTTTCGTGCTGGTCATGGTAATGGGGGTAATTTACATTGAGCGCCGGGGAATGGGGCGCATGCAGTCGCGCCTGGGCCCCAACCGTACCGGTCCCTTTGGTTTGTTGCAGCCGGTGGCTGATGCCGTCAAGGTATTGCTCAAGGAGAACATCGTACCGGCCAATGCCGATAAGCTGGTGCACTGGCTGGCGCCAGTGGTTGCTTTTTCTCCGGTATTGCTGATTTTTGCCGTGGTGCCTTTCCAGAACGGGGCCTTGCTGGCGGACCTGAATATCGGCATACTCTATGTGGTGGCGGTTAGTTCCATCTCCACGGTAGGGGTTTTTATGGCCGGCTGGGGCTCCAGCAACAAGTACTCGTTACTGGGTGCCATGCGTAATGTCGCCGCCGTAGTGAGCTATGAAATGCCGCTGGTACTGGCGATAGTGGGCGTGGTGTTGCTGGCCGGTTCGCTGTCGATGAACCAGATTGTGCTGGCGCAGGACATCCCGTTCATTCTGTTGCAGCCTCTTGGCTTCCTGATTTTCTTCATCGCCGGCTGTGCCGAAATTAACCGCAGCCCCTTTGACCTGATGGAAGCGGACTCCGAGCTAACTGCCGGCTTTCATACGGAGTACTCCGGCATGAAATTTGCCATGTTTTATCTGGTGGAATATGCCGAGGCAGTAGCTATCGCGGCGATAATTACCACTCTTTTTCTGGGTGGCTGGAGGGGGCCGGTCTTACCCCCCTGGCTGTGGTTTATTGTCAAGGTAATTATTGTCTTCTTCGTTATGGTCTGGACACGGACGACATTGCCCAGGGTGAGGATTGACCAGCTGATGTCACTGGCCTGGAAGTTCCTCTTCCCGCTGGCCTTGATAAATCTGGTGGTTACTGCCATTGAGGTGCTGGCTCTACCGGCGGCACTTCTCTGGGTACTCATTATTATCAATTTTGCGATACTGGCGGCGCTGATTCCGCTGTGGTCTAAACTATTCTTTAAACTGGGGTGGGGCCGACTTGAAGTTTGAAAGATTTGGTCTGGGGATTGCCAAGGGTTTGACGGTAACCATCAGGAATCTGTTCCGTCACCCTACGGTGTCACAGTATCCGGAGCAGCGGCTTAACCGGTCGCGGCGGAGCCGGGGTAATGAGCTTATCTGGAGCCGGGAGAAGTGCACCGGTTGCGGCACCTGCGCCAAGACCTGCCCGCAGGGCGCCATCGAGATTATTACCTCAACCAACCTCGCCGAAAACAAGTATGAAGTGGAAAAGTATCAGGTGGATACCGGCTATTGCATACAGTGCGGTTTGTGTATTGAAGCCTGTCCTTATGATGCCCTGTATATGGGTTATGCTATAGAGAGGGCAAAGTACCGGAGGGGTGATTTAGTGCAGAGCGATGATATGCTGCTGGAATCAGCCGAGAGGCCGGCCAGCGGTTACTACCACCCCGAAATTGCCCGGAAACTGCCCCGGCAGACCTTGCTGGTGGAAAGGATTAACGAGAAAAGATAATGGGAACGCTTGTTGCCTTCTGGATACTGGCGGTAGTCGCCGTGGTGGCGGCTCTGGGCGTTGTTTTTATTAAGAATGTTTTCCGGGCGGCGCTCTCGCTGGTGGCGTGTTTTCTAATGGTCGCCGGACTTTACGTTACCCTCAGCGCCGACTTTCTGGCTGCGGTACAGGTGCTGGTATACGTGGGCGCAATCTCGGTATTGATTATTCTGGCGATTATGATGACCCGTGACGTGCAGCGGGGCAACCCTTCCAACAAGCTGAGGTTCCCCGCGTTTCTGGTCGCGATTTTATTTTTCGTGGTGCTGGTCTATGCCGTGGTAAGGACGTCATGGCCGCTGGCTACTGCCCCGCCTCTGGAACCAACCACCGCTACCCTTGCCCTCCAGCTTTTTGGCGAGGGTGGTTATATCCTGCCGGTGGAAATCGCCGCGGTGCTGTTATTATCCGCCATTATTGGCGCCATAGTTTTAGCCAGGGAGAAATAGGTAAGTGACTTTAGGATTAGAGCACTATTTAATACTGTCCGCGGTCCTGTTCACCATAGGGCTCTACGGGGCGCTGACCAAGCGCAACGCGGTGATTATCCTGATGTGCATTGAATTGATGCTCAATGCTGTCAATATCACCCTGGTTGCTTTTTCGCGCTTTGTGGCGCCGGCGCTGTTAACCGGGCAGGTGTTTGCTATTTTTGTCATGGTAGTGGCCGCGGCTGAGGTGGCGGTGGGGCTGGCGATAATACTGGCTATCTACCGTGGCCTTACTGATATTGATGTTACCAGGATTAACTTGCTGAAGTGGTAAAGGGGTAGTTTGAAGGGGCATAGCCCATTCATCCCATTAATTTGGGGTGGGGTGGAACAAAAAGCAGGGGTTAGAGAGCTATGGCAGAAGAAAGGGGGAAAAGACACATGAAGAACTCAGGTGGATTTTTCGGTGCTTTCTGGTTTGCTGGCTGGCTCTTCACGATTGGCTACGCCAACCTGGTATGGTGGAAAATCATACTGGGCATAGTGGTCTGGCCTTTTTATCTGGGTGATGCCGTCCTGGCTGGATAAATCAGGGAGTCCGAGGGGGTTGTAAGATAACAAGATGTGGGTTGAAGTGAAAAAGGCAAATACCCTGGCTATTGCCGAGATGTGGAAGGAATGCTTTGAAGGGGAGGGTATCCCCACCATTATCCGCCCCGTCTCCGGCATGCCGATAGGGCAGGAATTGACCGCGTACTCGGTGATGGTGCCCAGAGACAAAGAACATGTAATCAAGGATGTGTTAAGGAAGCTGTGATGCCGCATCAGATAGCCTGGTTAATATTTTTACTGCCGCTATTTTCGTTTATTATCATAGCGCTGTTTATGCGTCCCCTGGTGCCGAAAGAGTATTCCAAGGTATCCGGCTATATTGCCATTACCGCCATAGGTGTTTCTCTGGTCCTGTCAATCTGGGCGCTGATAGCGGTAATGGCAGCGCCGCATCATGAAATACCCATAGCTCCGGTCAACTGGGTGATTATTGAAAACGGGGTCACCATACAGCTGGGGATACTTATGGACGCGCTGACCGCGGTAATGGTGGTGGTGGTGACTCTGGTCAGCCTGATGGTGCAGATATACTCGCTGGGCTACATGGCGCATGATGAGGCGGGCTACCACCGCTATTATGCCTGGATGTCTCTGTTTACCATGTCCATGCTGGGGCTGGTGCTGGCCAACAATCTCCTCTTTATGTTCGTCTTCTGGGAGATGGTGGGGCTCTGCTCTTACCTGCTCATCGGCTTCTGGTTCCATAAGAAGTCGGCCGCGGATGCGGCCAAGAAAGCCTTTATCGTTACCCGTATCGGGGACTTCGGTTTCCTGGCGGGGATACTGATTCTGTTTGTTAACACCGGTACCTTTGATACCGCCCAGTTGCATCATCTGGCGGTGACCGGCGCTATCGCCGGCGGCGCCCTGACCTGGGCGGCAATAGGCATCTTTGGCGGGGCGGTGGGCAAATCAGCCCAGTTCCCGCTCCATGTCTGGCTGCCGGATGCCATGGAGGGCCCGACTCCGGTCAGCGCCCTTATCCATTCCGCAACCATGGTATCCGCCGGTGTCTTCCTGGTGGCGCGCACCTTCCCGTTATTTGCCCATTCCCTTGAAGCGGTAACGACGGTGGCTATCATCGGTGGTTTTACCGCCATCTTCGCGGCGTCCATGGGCCTGGTGATGAATGACATCAAGCGGGTGCTGGCTTACTCCACCATCAGCCAGCTGGGCTACATGATGCTCGGCCTGGGTGCCGCCGGCATGGCGATAGCTTCCGGTGGGCATGCCACTCTGGAGGCAGCCAAAGCGGCTACTGCCGCCGGTATATTTCACCTGTTCAACCACGCCTTCTTCAAGGCGATGCTCTTCCTGGGCGCGGGTAGTGTCAACCACGCTAGCGGCACCTTTGATATGCGGCTGATGGGAGGACTGCGTAAGGTAATGCCGTGGACATACATCACCTTCGTTATCGGTTCCCTCAGCCTGGCGGGCATTTGGCCTCTCTCCGGGTTCTGGAGCAAGGACGAGATAGTGGTCATTGCCATGCAGAACCAGCCGGTGCAGGGTATACTGGCGATGATTACCGTGTTTATGACCGCCTTCTATATGTTCCGCGCTGTGTTTATGACCTTCGGCGGTGAGTACCGCGGCGGTGCCGCCGATGAACATGGCGGTCACAGCAGCCACCCGCATGAATCACCCGGGGTAATGGTAGCCCCGATGGTGATACTGGCGGTGCTGGCGGTGGTCTCCGGATTCTGGAACGTTACCGGGCAATTCGGTGCCTTTATGGGTCACGGAGAAGTCCATAGCTTCTGGTATGGTCTCTTCCATCCCCTGACGCAAACGTTGCCCTGGGTGTCATTGATACTGGCCGGCCTGGGAATTTTACTGGCTTACGCCATGTATAGCAAGCAATGGATTTCCGCGGAAAAAGTAGGCGGCATGTTCAAGCCGCTCTACACCCTGTTCTACCGGAAGTACTGGTTTGATGAACTTTATGAGGACATCATCGTCAGGATAGCCCTGCTGAAGCGGCTGTTTGGCGGGTTTCAGCTTTTTGAC
>CAYOKF010000037.1:0-11236 GCA_964404475.1 uncultured Dehalococcoidaceae bacterium
TCAGTAACCCCGCTGGCCATGATCACGGCTGTTTCGGGGAACTTAGCCCGTATTTCCGGCAGTAGCTGGTCTCCTGGTTTCCCCGGCATATTTATATCTAAAACAACCAGTTCCGAAGGGCTGGATTTAAGTTTGGCGATAGCCTGGTCAGCATCACTGGCTTCATCGCAGATGTATCCCTCCTTGTCCAGCTTACGGCGGAGAATCCACCTGATGATTTCTTCATCGTCGACAATAAGTACAGTTCCTTTAGAAATAAGCATTGGTCAGCCCCCCTTGCCTAAATAGAATTCCATGCTCGTAAAGTGTAGACCAGTAGCGGTAAACAGCCCCTAAATTTATGGTGTCGCGGCATAAATATTTCGTAACAATACTAGTACTTTGGTGGTGCCCGTTTACTAACAATGCAAGGTAGCCTGTAAATTTCCTTTTGTATTTGTGATATAATAAGAGGTAGTAGTATAAGGTGGTTTGACTACTTGAGGTAGAAAATGAAATCTAGCTGGAAACGAAATGCGCTAATATATCTGGCCATTCTGGTGGCGGCAGTGGCTCTTTTTTCCTACATCATCCCCACGACAAATAAGCCTGAAGAAATTCCGCTGAGCCAGGTAATCACCATGTCCCAGAACAAGGAGATAACGGAGATTAGCGTGGAGGAAGAACTCCTGGCTATTACTACGGTCTCCGGGGAGGAGTTAAAGTCTTACAAGGAAAGCTACGCCAGCATTTATGATGTTGAGGGGCTTAACCTTGAGGGGGTGGTGGTCAATATAGAAGGGTCTTCCGGCTTTGACTGGGGCGGGTTATTCCTCAATCTTCTGCCGCTGGTTATCTTTGGCGGTTTGTTGTTCTTCTTATTCCGCCAGGCGAGGGGCGCCAATAACCAGGCTATGAGTTTCGGGCGTAGTCGGGCACGGCTGTTTCCGGCCAGCCGCACTACGGTGACCTTTGATGATGTCGCCGGAGTAGAGGAAGCCAAGCAAGACCTGTATGAAGTGGTTGAGTTTCTTAAATCCAGAGAAAAGTTTCAGACTCTGGGAGCACGTATCCCCAAGGGTGTATTACTGATAGGCCCGCCGGGCACGGGCAAAACGCTGCTGGCAAGGGCGGTGGCTGGTCAGGCGGATGTGCCCTTTTTCTCCATCAGCGGCAGTGAATTTGTTGAGATGTTTGTTGGGGTTGGCGCCTCCAGGGTGCGTGATCTTTTTGAACAGGCCAAGCGTAATGCGCCGTGTATTATCTTCATTGATGAGATTGATGCCGTAGGGCGCCAGCGTGGCGCCGGGCTGGGGGGTAGCCATGACGAGCGTGAACAGACGCTGAACCAGATACTGGTGGAGATGGACGGCTTTGATACCAGTACCAGCGTGATAGTTATTGCCGCCACCAACCGCCCTGATATACTGGATCCGGCATTACTCCGCCCCGGCCGTTTTGACCGGCGGGTAATTCTGGACCGCCCTGATATTAACGGCCGGCTTGCCATTCTGAAGGTTCATTCTAACGGCAAGCCGCTGGCCAAGTCAGTTAACCTGGAGGTACTGGCCAAGGGAACGGTGGGTTTCAGTGGCGCTGACCTGGCCAATCTGGTTAATGAGGCGGCCATTCTGGCGGCGAGGCGGAATAAGAAATCTGTTGGTATGGAGGAGTTTGAAGAGTCTATCGACCGGGTGCTGGCCGGGCCGGAGCGAAAGAGCCGAAAGATTAGCTCCGGGGAAAAGGAAGTCATTGCCTATCATGAAGCCGGACATGCGCTGGTTGCCAGGCTATTGCCCAATGCTGATCCCGTGCACAAAATCTCGATAGTGGCGCGGGGCATGTCACTCGGTCATACCAAACAGCTTCCCATTGAAGACCGCTACCTGACATCGCGCTCACAAATCAGGGACATGGTGGCGACATTACTCGGCGGTCATACCGCTGAGGAGTTAATTTTCAGTGAAATAACCACCGGCGCTTCCGATGATATCAAGCGGGCTACGTCACTGGCACGCCGCATGGTAACTGACTTTGGCATGAGTGATAAACTGGGTCCGCGGACCTTCGGTGATAAGCAAGAGCTGGTCTTTCTGGGCCGGGAAATTTCGGAGCAGAAGGATTACGGGGATAAGATAGCCGATACAATTGATGATGAAGTTTACAATATCATCAAGCAGGCGCGTGAGACCGCCCGAGATATCCTGACCAAAAACAGGTCAAAGCTGGATTTACTGGCCAAAGAGCTCATTGCCCGGGAGACTCTTGAGGGCGAAGAACTGGAGAAGTTATTTGAAGGGGGCCGCAGGCGGGCACCGAAAGCCAAGAAAGAACCTGCTCCTGTGCCGGTAGAACCCGTAGCGGAAGCAGAACCGGCTGAACCCAGGAAAGCCCCTACCGTGCCTCGCCTTGTGCCGAAAGAAACACCGGCTCCGTCTGATTAGAAAGTTACGGTTAATTGTCCCTGCCTCTTATTTATTGCTTGAGTGAGGGCTACCCGCGGGAATATCTGCCGGGTATTTTAATGATCAAGATTACCGAAGAGCCAATCCTGCCTGAGAATGTGGTTAGTGAAGCGAAGACTGACACCAGTGGCTGTGTGGTCACCTATGTTGGTGTTATCCGTGATGTGTCACGCGGTAAACCTGTCCTTTCTGTGGAGTACGAGGATGCTGATGGGGAAGGGGAACGCAGGCTGGGTGAGATAGCCGATGATATTCAGCAGCAATGGCGGTTGGACGGGGTGGTTATCTACCACCGGGTGGGTAAATTAAAGGTAGGTGATATCAACCTGGTCATTGCCGTAGCCGCCGCTCATCGTCAGGAAGGCTTTGCGGCTTGCCAGTATGCTATTGACCAGTTCAAACAGAAATTGCCGACACAGAAGAAGGAAACCTATCAGGATGGCAGCGTCTGGGTTGGGGATTAGAGTAAAGGTAGGGGATTTTAGTCACTGCGCTTGATGACATAGTCGGCAAGTTCAGCCAGCCTCTGGCGAGTCGGGTTATCCGGCAGAAGATGAAGGTCCTCACAGGCTTTATCGCAATACTCCGAAGCCACCTGGTAGCACTTATCAACAATCGTTGAATTGCGTACCATTTCAATGGCGGACTCAATACTCTTCTTATCGCCGCTATCCCGGCTCTCAAATATTTTCTTGACCGGATTATCTTCAGGGTATTGCTCCATGAGGAGCATGGCGGGCAGGGTAAGCGTTCCCTGGGACAGGTCTGAGCCAACCGGCTTACCCAGCGTTTTTTCATTACTGGTAAAGTCCAGGATGTCATCCACAATTTGAAAAGCGATGCCGAGGTTATAACCATAATTGCGGAGCACATCTACCGATTTCTCCGGGGCATTACTCAAAATAGCTCCCGACTCTGTGGATAGGGCAAATAGAGAAGCCGTTTTACTGGCTATCCTCCGGAAATAATTTTCCCGGGGCTGCTCCATGTTGAAGGCGCCGAGGAATTGATTTATCTCTCCGCTGGAAATAACACCCAGGGTATTTGAGAAAAGCTTGATGACCCGCGGGTTCTGGGTATCAGCGACGAATTCTCCTGCCCTGGCGAATAAATAGTCGCCCATGAGTATCGCTATATCCTCACCCCATAGTCTATTAATGGTGGGCTGGCCCCGGCGGACCTGAGCCTGGTCAATGGCGTCATCATGGACTAGCGTTGCTGTGTGCATCAGTTCAACGGAAACCGCCATAGGCAGGAGATAAGTAAGGTCATACTGATAGAATTTACCGGCCATAAGGGTAAGCGCCGGCCTCATTCCCTTGCCTATGCTCTTCACCACGTAGTGCAACTGCTGGGAGAGCCAGGAGAAATCGATATCGCTAATTGAAATAAGCTGGCCCTTTACCTTACTCAGGTCTTCCTCTATGGATTGATAAATCAGATTAAGTTCCAAGGCGTCTGGTTTCCTCCTCGATTAGACTCTCGTCCAGTTTGGTAAACAACGGCTGAGGTTTTTGCAATCTCTGTCCCGGCGGCAGTTCCTGCCATTTCCAGCCGGCCTTTTCAATGCTGCCCGTAAAACCGAGGTATTCATGAACCTTTTGCGAGCTGAAGGGCAGGAAGGGATAGAGCATCGTCTTTAGCTGGGCAATCACGTTAAGAGCTGCGTAAAGGGCTCGGGCAGCAGCTTGCCTGTCTTCTTTGATTGTTTTCCAGGGGGATGTTTCTTCAAGGAAGCGGTTTGCCTTATGAGCTAAATCCATGGCGTGCATTAGAGCAGCTTTGAAATGGCACCTGGCTAGCTCATCATCAGTTAAGTTAAGCAGCGTTGTTGCCGCATCGTGTTCCAGCGGCAAGGGTTCTCTCTTGAATCTTGCGACATCCGTTACACCCATTTCCTCGTAAGTCGGTACGCAGCCGTCAAAGTTCTTATAGACGAAGGTAAGCACACGGTTGACCAGGTTACCGTAGGTGGCCACCAGCTCGTCGTTATTACGGCGGATAAACTCACGCCAGGAGAAGTTGGTATCACTGGTCTCCGGCATATTTATTGAGAGCAGGTAACGCAGCGGGTCAGGGTCATAGCGAGATAAATAATCGGGCAGCCAGACCGCCCAGTTCTGGCTGGTGGACAGCTTTCTGCCTTCAATAGTGAGGAACTCGTTAGCCGGCACGTCATAAGGCAGATGGAGGTTTTCATCATAGCCCATTAACATCGCCGGCCAGATGAGGGTATGGAAAGGGATATTATCCTTGCCGATAAAATAATAGCTCTTTACCGGCTGGTCTTGTTCCCAGAAAGAGCGCCACTCCCCGCCGTCTCCGTTGCGCTTGGCCCATTCCTTGCTTGCCGAGAGGTAGCCGATAACCGCCTCAAACCATACGTAGATGCGTTTGTTCTCAAAACCGGAAACCGGCACCGGTATCCCCCAATCTATATCGCGTGTTATGGCTCTGTCCCTCAGTCCTTCGTTGAGATAGCGCTGGGTGAGTCCGTAAACGTTCGGCCGCCAGTGACCCTGCTGGCTAACCCAGCCGGCAAGCATATCCTGGAAATCACTCAATCTTAAAAAGAAATGCTGGGAATCACGGAACACGGCGGAGTTCCCGCAGACACGGCATCGGGCGTCAATCAGTTCTCCCGGGTTTAAGGGCTTACCGCACTCATCACACTGGTCACCTCTGGCCTGGGTGGAGTGGCAGTAGGGGCAGGTACCATTGATATAGCGGTCAGGCAGGAAGCGCTGGCATTGGGGACAGTAAGCCTGTGATACCGTATCCTGGTAAATATACCCGTTTTTATGCAGGGTGAGGAAGATATCCTGGACTACCTCGGTATGGTTGGCGGTGCCGGTAGTGGTAAATAAGTCAAAAGAGATACCAAGCTGCCGCCAGGAATCAAGAAATTCTTGCTGGTAGTGCTCAGCTATTGCCGCGGGTGTTTTCCCTTCCTGTTCCGCCTTGATGGTTATCGGCGTGCCGTGCTGGTCGGCACCGGAGACCATCAGCACCTCATTACCTTTGGTGCGGTGGTAGCGGGCGAAGATGTCTGCCGGCAAGTAAGCCCCGGCAATCTGCCCCAGGTGCAGGGAACCGTTGGCATAAGGCCAGGCAACGCCGATGAATATTTTTTCTGTCACAAATCTTCCTTGAGTAAAATAAGAACGAGGGTTTATTCTTCAAAGAAGGTCAGTATTTGCTCACCCTTCTCTACTTTATAGTGAGCGTAGCCTTTCTTCAGGCTGCACTCGACGCAGTAGCGGTGAGTATCACCCTCGTCATCCTCGGCACCATTTTTCTCCTCAACAGTCAGGTAACGTTCCGGGTAGGGTATGTTACGCTGGCATTCATCACATTTGACTTCACCCAAAGATATACACCCTCGACGCATGGTTTAACTCCTCCCCAGGCTTTGACACGGATTTTTTTCTGCATTCCATATTTTATCCAGTCTGAGCCAGGCCTGGTAAAGTTCCTTGCGGGATAATCCCGTTTCCCTGGCCAGGCTGGCTACGGCCTCTTTGGCTCTGGCTCCTGACAGGTATAATTCATCTAACCGCAGCTCAATGTCTCTGGTCAGCTGCGGCTTGTTCTTCTCTCGTTTACCCTCGATAACCAGGGTGAATTCTCCCCTGGGTTCGGCGAAGTGCCCCAGTGCCTGGCTGAGGGTACCCCGGAAAACCTCCTCATGGAGCTTGGTAAGCTCACGGCAAACGGTTACCCGCCGGTCACCGAGGATGTTCAGCATATCCTGCAAGGCCGCTTTTAACCGGTGGGGCGCTTCGAGGATTAACAAAGTGCCGGGTTCATCAGCCGCAGTTTCCAGAGCCTGTTGTCTGGCTTTGGCTTTAGGGGACAGGAAACCAAGGTAGGTGAAGCGGTCAGCGGGCAGCCCGGATATGGCCAGAGCGGTGATAATGGCGGAGGGGCCGGGAATGGGAACCACCGGGATACTTCGCTGGTAAGCCGCCACGATAAGCTCGTAGCCGGGGTCAGATACCCCCGGAGTTCCCGCTTCTGAAACAAGGGCCATGTCTCCATCTTCAAGACGGCTCAAGAGATAATCCAGCTTGCTTTGTTGGGAGTAGTCATGATAGCTGGTCATTGGTGTTTTAATATCATAGTGGTTTAGCAGACGCTTCGTTTTCCGCGTATCTTCGGCGGCAATCAGTTTTACCTCACCAAGGGTGCGTAGAGCGCGCTGTGAAATATCTTCCAGGTTGCCGATGGGAGTAGCCACCACATAGAGAGTGGGCATCTTTTTCTGCCTTTCTTGAATCTGCCGGTAATCGGTTGGAATCTCCTGAGCAAACTATACTCATTATAACTTACGTCTCATTGCCTGTCTAGCTTGACTGCTTTTAGTTAATGAGAGCCATTTGTTGACTTATGGTCGCATATTTTGCTATAGTTAGTAGTCAAAAGGGGGATATGAGATGACCGAACCCCGTTCCAAGCAACTCCGTCGTTCCTTTGGTTTTGACGAAGTGGCTATCGTGCCCGGGAATGTAACCATTAATCCTGAACAGACCAACATTGACCTCAAGGTAGGTAACCTTACTCTGGCTATTCCCATCATTGCGGCGGCAATGGATGGCGTTACCGATGTCAGATTCGCCATCGCCATGAGCAAACTGGGCGGAATGGCTGTGCTCAATCTAGAGGGGGTACAGACCCGTTACGATAATCCTGATGAGATATTGCAGGAGATCACGCAATCACCCCAGGATAAGATAACTCCGTTACTGCAAAAGGTCTATTCCCAGCCGATTAAGGAGAGCCTTGTTGGGGAAAGGGTGCAGGCGATTAAGCAAGGTGGAGCGGTTTGCGCCGTCTCGGCAACACCGGCCAATACCAAGCTTTTTGCCCCGCTGGCTGTTGAAGCGGGAACGGATATTTTTATAGTGCAGTCCACGGTTACCACAGCCCGCCATGTCTCCAAGAGCTCCCGGGGTTTGATTTTTAACGAACTCTGCCAGTCAACCAAGGTACCCGTTGTTGTGGGTAACTGTGTCAGCTATGGCGCCTGCCTGGAGTTGATGAGAACCGGAGTATCTGCCGTGCTGGTGGGAGTAGGCCCCGGCGCCGCCTGTACCACGCGGGAAGTGCTCGGCGTTGGCGTTCCTCAGATAACGGCTACCATTGATTGCGCGGCGGCTCGTGATGCCTATCACCAGGAGTCGGGCAGGTATGTGCCGATCATTACTGATGGCGGCTTCCGTAAGGGTGGTGATATCTGTAAAGCCTTTGTGGCTGGTGCGGATGGTGTGATGCTGGGCTCGGTATTTACCCAGGCCAGGGAAGCACCGGGGCAGGGTTTCCACTGGGGTATGTCTCATCCCCACCCGGCACTGCCCAGGGGGACGCGTATCAAGGTAGGGATTAGCGGCACGCTGGAGCAAATCCTGATGGGTCCCACTTCAGTTACCGATGGCAGCCAGAACTTGGTAGGGGCGCTGCGCACCGCAATGGGCGTCTGCGGCGCTGCTGACATTAAGGAAATGCACCAGGTGGAGATGGTGGTTGCTCCGGCGATAACTACCGAAGGGAAGTCCTGGCAGATATTACAATCGGGGCATTAATGCTTCGCAGTTCCGGGCGCCGGTTAGAGATAGCTAGCGTTTGGCTTAGGCAGGCAGCCTACTCTCCTTCCTCTTCCACGTCCTCTTCCACGGTGCCCGTGTCTCCGCTGATACTGGGTATTATCGCTTCCACTTCCCCGCGCTTTTTCCGTGGTAACCGCTTTAAATTATCAGTTGCCTGACGCAATTCTTTTAGTCGGCTGAGTGACTGCTCGGTGGTGGTTACCACAATACCATGTACTCCGGCTTCCCAGATGACCTGGACCTCGGTGGCGGTTATGTTCGCCGGTACCGAGGCGAGCAGGGGCTTGGTCAGGATATTAGCCAGGCGCTGAAAGAGCATGAGATGGTGCCAGGTAAGAGCTGTCTCTTCATCGTCTGTGGCCGTGACCAGCACCGCATCTACGGGCAGTTCATTCACCGCTCTCAACAATCCTTCGCTAAGCGATGACTCCACCTGTAAAATCATGCCTGTCTCAGCATTCTGTCCCGTTACAGCGATGGTGCTGCTTGCAGGGATTACCAGGAAATCGCAGCCGGCTGCCGTCAGCCTTTCTATTTCTTTCTCGCCGTGGTCTTTTCGCCATCCTCCCCAGGGACTATCCGGGAAAGACTGGTTTAGCTGGGAAAGGGCTTTAATTCCTGAAGCAGTTTTGGGGAGAGACAGTAAAACGGCATCAACGCTGCTAAGGTAACCGGTCAGATCGGTGACGGTTGTTGCCCGGGGAAGACCGGCGATAAGCAGCATCGGTGGCTGGGATGAGGCTGACCTGGCCGTTTGAAACCCTATCGGCTGAGACGCCGACCTGGCAACCAGTTTTAGTTTATCAATGAAACGGCTCATTCCTCCTCCAATCACATCCGGCGAGAATAATTATAGCGGAAAACCAGTGAAACTTCAATTCGGCAGGGCTGCCTTCTGCGCCGGTAAATTTAATGAAATTTTTATACCAGTTTTATGGGGAATTAACCCTGCCTTGTTTAATATAGAGGTATTGATAGTGACAAAAGTCATATCGCAAGATATTGTTCTTTGATTAATATTTTTTTAATAAAAACTTAACATTATCTATTTAGCCTAAGGTAAATATCATATCTGTAGATTGGACCTGAGAAGATTGTGAAGGAGGCGGACCATGAGCAGGCGAGAGAACATCGCTAAAGCAATTATGCTGGTGGACAGGATGCGCAATCTCTCCGAGGAAGAACGTCAGGTGCTCAGGAAGCGTGCTACAGAAGCGGCGCTGGGTGATGATTTAGCTCTGGGGAGTTTGGTTGTTTCCTCCTACGACCTCGAGAATAAGGAGACGATTAGAGAGATTCTATATTTGATTTTACAGGATGATGAACTGATAGCACCAGGAGGGCAGGGCAATGGCAGTCAAGACAATAATCAGGTTAAAGAACGATGTGGTGATGGTCTTCGACGCTGATGACGAGCAGGTTCCCGAGTATCAGGGCAGTTACGATGCGGTCAGGGATATGATTCTTAAATATGCCCCGGGTGATGCCGTTTTTGCTCACTGGTTCGGTTATTCTCGTGAACCGGAGATTGTTGCCCGGGAAAGCTGGTAGGAGCCGATAAATGACCGACGATAGACAGATTAACGCCATGCTCACCACCGGTGAGGTAGCCCGCCTTTTCGGTGTGCATACCAGCACCGTGAGACGGTGGTGCGACCAGGGAATACTTAAATCATACCGTATTGGCCCCCGCGCTGAACGGAGATTCCGGCAGGAAGACGTAGCTATTCTCCTCCTGAAGAGAGCTATCCAGCAATATCTAAAAGGTTGAGCGTATTCACGCCCGCCTTTTCTTTTGGTCTCCCTCTCCTGGTTCCCCCGGTTCATTTTCATAATTTGAGCCGCTGTTTCAGGCTCAGATTATGCCTTTTGTCACTGATGGCACTACCCCGTTCTGAAATTGATTCACATATATCTACTTGCCTATATATTATATGTCACAGTATTGACAAATTTAATGTTGCTCTATATAATAGAATGCCAGTAGGCATATAATATGCTGTAATACTACTTATGACCATAAAATGTGTTAGTAATGGGGTGGGCTATGGGGGATGTTGCCGGATATGAAACGTTACTTCTACGCCAGTTATTGGAAAAAGTTTCTTGTGATGGCGGCTATGACTTCCGTGACTACAAGCGCAGCACGGTAAATCGTCGCCTGGCAAGGCGGCTTCGCGCTGTCGGCGCAGGTACCTACCGGGAATACATGCAGTTTCTTGACGCTTGCCCTGAAGAGTACCATAAACTCGCCGAGGAAATCACTATCAAGGTCAGTGGCTTTTTCCGGGCCCCTTATTGCTTTGAGCAGGTGGCTAAACTGGTGTTGCCGGAAATAATCGTTGCGAAGAAGGCCAGAGGGGAGCGGGAGTTGCGCTTCTGGAGTACCGCCTGTGCCCGGGGGGAAGAGCCGTACTCACTGGCCATTCTGCTGAATGAATTTCTGGGGCAGCAACGGCAGGAATTGTTTATCTCGATACAGGCTACGGATATAAGCCGTTGGGCTTTAAGGCAGGCGGAGGCGGGGGTGTATTCCATGAAGGATTTGGAGACACTGCCCCGGCGCATATTGGACGAATATTTTGTTCCGCGGCAGGAAGGCTACGGCGTTATTGATAATATCAGAAACATGGTCAGTTTTGCCCATTTTGATCTGACCTCAGCCGGTAAACCACCATTTACCGGAGTAGACTGCGTCTTCTGCTGCAATGTGCTGATATACCTGCAGAGGCAGCTACAGGAGAGACTGCTTAACATGCTTTATGATGCGCTGGTTGACCGGGGTTACCTGGTTCTGGGGGAGATGGAAACACCCACGGGTAGTTTACTAAAGAGGCTGGAGTGCCTTGATAGTAAAGCAAAGATATACCAGAAAGTGACGAATTAAGACCATTTGCCTGAGGAGGTCTAGTCTGATGACACAACAATTAGCTTTGCCTGGTGACGAGCAAGAGCTTACGATGCGCACCGTAAGATTTCTCGCCATGATTCTATTCATTGCCATGATTATTGCTATCATCATGAATGTTGTTATCTCTCTGTATGATTCATCTTATCCCGTTTTTTACATTACCGTGACCACAGCGGTAATCGCGGTGGCGGACTTGCTGGCTTTCATTATGTCGAAGACCAGGTTGAAACGGTTCGCCAGCTATTACCTGGTAACTATTCTCCTCGCACAGGCTG